>JBILGV010000196.1:0-2527 GCA_044350865.1 Pseudanabaena sp.
TGCAGTTGTTGCTGCATTTCTTCTTTCCAGCGCTGCGTCACGATGACTTGGATATTAGCGGTGCGGCGCAATAAAAGCTGATTAGAAAAATCGATCGAATTCACAATTATCTCCAAATTTAGTAGGTTTAGCCTTAATCTTAACAGTAGGGGCAATTCATGAATTGCCCCTACTGCTTGCAATAGATCCATACGTCCTAATGACAACAAGCTCAAGGAGTTTTTTGTCACTAGTTGGTAAACATTTTGACAATAATATCTTGATAACGCTCAAATACAATGTTGCGTCGAATCTTGAATGTTTGTGTCAAGAATCCATTATCGATTGTAAAGGGTTCGGGTAAGAACTCAAAAACACCAATGCGATCGTTAATGCTATAGCCTGGGCGGTTTTTGACTTCACGGTTAAGTTCGTCACGATAGAGATTGCGAATTTTGGGACTGTTTAAATCTTGCCCTATATTTGCCAACGTAGAATCGGCGGGAATCAAACCTGCGGCTTCTAGCGCGGAAAGATTTGGCACAATCAAAACACCTAATTGTTTTTCATCTTGCCCCACTAGCACCACCTGATCAATATAGGCGCTGCGAATGCAAGCATCTTCAATCGGTTGCGGTTCAATATTTTCGCCGTTGCTTAAAACGATTGTGTCCTTAGCGCGACCTGTAATTACAAGATCATCCCATTTACTGACATAACCCAAATCACCTGTGTCGAACCAGCCCTGCGGATCGATCGCTTTGGCTGTGGCTTCAGGATTTTTGTAATAGCCTTGCATCACTTGCGGACCGCGAATCAGGACTAAGCCTTGATCGCCAATGGGGACATCTTGTCTGGTGGATAGATCGACAATGCGAGTTTCGGTTTTCATGAATGGCTGTCCATCACCACCACGAATATTGCGAGCGGGGCGGCGCACATGGGTAATTGGTGAGGTTTCGGTCAAGCCATAGCCGCCTAAAATCTCGATCCCAACAATTTCATAAAAATCTTCGAGATGTTCAGCGATCGAGCCGCCACCACTGACGACATATTTGAGTTGACCACCTGTGGCTTCGCGCACTTTTTGGTAAACCAATTTATCACCAAGTTTGTGCAGTCCCCATAGCGCAATCACTGAAGGTAAAGCCAGCAATTTATCCACTAAAGAAGGATAGAGATTTTCCACATTTAAACCCTGAAAAATCCGCTTAGCGACAATATATTTCTGGCTGATATTAAAGAAAAACTGAACTAAACGCTGTTTATTGGCAGGTTGATCGCGAAAGTTTTTCTGCGCCCCTTCATAGATCGATTCCCACAAACGCGGTACGGCGACCATGTAGTGGGGTTTATGCTCCTTAAGGTCTTTTTTGATCATGCGGAGATTGGTGTAAATCTCGGTACAACCTTGCGAGAAGACAAAATACTCAAAGGTGCGTTCGTAGGAATGCCATGTTGGCAAAATATTTAAGACTCTTTCATTGACTTGCAGTTGTAAAACCTTTTGGGCTGCTTCGATTTCAAACAAGAAATTTCCATGAGTAAGCATTACGCCCTTAGGTCTTGCCGTTGTGCCTGATGTATAGATCAATGTGGCAAGGGTGTCGCGTTGAATCGGGGGATTGCCTAAATCTTTGCTGCTACCTTTAGCCAGAATTTGCTGAAAGTTGTATGCGCCTTCGGGCGGGGTTTCGTCTGAGAGCAGAATAATGTGCTGAACTTGCAGTTCTGGTTCCAATTTTTGCAGCGTGGCAAGATTTTCGACCACGATCGCTACGCTATCACTATGCTCGATGATATATAACAATTCGCTGCGATCGGCTTGGGAACTGCGGGTAGCATTGGCTGTCCCGATCGCTAATATCCCTTGGTCAGCAATTAACCAGCGCGGCGAATTATCAGCAATCAGGGACACTTTTTCACCAAATTTAATGCCTAGCGATCGCAATCCTGCCCCAAAGGCGTTAATCTGCTCAAAGGTTTCGCCGTAAGTTAAGCGTACTTGCGGTTTGGCATGGGGATCATAGAGGGCGATCGCCTCTGGATGAACTTGGGCGGCATTTTGCCATATCTGCCAGAGGCTATTGGCTTGCGCGATTTGGAAAACTTTAGACATAGGAATTAAGTTTTTATTAAAGTTTGGATTAATCTTAAATTATTCCGTCAAGTGATTGTTGCTTTAGTTTCTGTTTTCGGTTCTGACACTGGGGCGATCGCTAAGTTCTATGAAGAGTGTATCGATATCGGCAAAGTAATGAATTTTCTTAAACTCAAGAGTTTGTCATTTCTGGGAAACTGCTAAGGGTGATATGGCTTGTTGCTTGTAACAAAGAAATTCAGTGAAGTCTTTAACTTGTAGAATCGATTCTTCTGGAAGTAGTTCTAGTAATGCTAAAAGTTGTTGCGTTACTTTCTGTTTGTCAATTTGTGGATGAGCATTTACGAGATTTATTTGATGAGGATAGATAGTTTCTACATCTAGTACAAGCTGGCAGAAGTAACAAAACGTGAAGATTATGAGAACAACAAGGCAAAACAAGGGATA
>JBILGV010000080.1:0-22571 GCA_044350865.1 Pseudanabaena sp.
GGATTGAGCCTAATCAGCAGATGGTTAATTATGGCAATCAGACTTTGGGGTTATCCTTAGAAGTCGGTTCTTTAGAGGATTTTGTAAATAGCGATCGCTATGATTTGATTAGCATGATCCAAGTAATTTCCCACTTTTTTGATTTGCAAAAGGCGCTAGCAACGGCTGCCGCAATGACTAATCCCAATGGTTATTGGCTCATCGAAACTTGGAATCGTGATAGTTGGACAGCAAAAATTTCTGGTCAAAATTGGCATGAATACAGTCCCCCCAGTGTTTTGCATTGGTTTTCCCCACAGGATTTAGAACAATTAGCCGCTCAATTTGGTTTTTATAAAATTGCATCGGGGCGACCTGAGAAATGGATTAATGGCGCTCATGTTAAGTCTCTGCTGCGATACAAACTAGGGCGATCGCCTTTTGGTAAACTATTAAGTAAAATGTTAGGAATTATTCCCGATCAGCTTCTCATTCCCTACCCTGCTGAGGATTTGTTTTGGATTTTATTCCAAAAATCAACTGTGATTTAAGACTTATTTGATTTAGAAAGTTTGGAAGATTTACAGAATTGGCTCAAAAATATTAACCCCAGTGATAAAAAGAATGTTTGATCGAAATTTACTTCTGCTTTTAGCAATTTCTCTAGTTACAACTGGGGGACATATTTTATTTAAAAAAGGTGCGGTCTTAATCAATGGAGACAACATTTTTACTTGGCTAAATCCCGCCTTAATTATGGGGCTGTTTTTATATGCGATTGGTACTCTGTTGTGGGTATTTGCGCTACGATTTATTCCCCTTTCTAAAGCCTATCCTTTTACCTTTTTAACTTTTATTTTAGTCACGCTTTTCTCAGCAATATTTCTAGGTGACAAAATTACGAACTGGTACATTGCAGGCATGGGATTGATTTTGGGAGGTTTAGTTTTAACATCCCTAGAGTTGTAAGTAGCTACAGTGCTTTGCGCTGTAATATGTAGATATTTGCAAGTCGCAATAAATTTGAGTTACAGTTCATTAGAGATAAATAGGTCGGGCAATGGACGAATTAAGCGATGTGCTAACCTTGGCAACCGATGACGAGCTATATCAAATTGCCGATATACTGTTTCGGCGTAAGTTTAATCCTCTTGATTATTTTGCCACGCCGCCGATTCAGGAATTAAAAGGCTGGGATCGTGATCAACTGATCGAAGCGATCGCCAAGCGATTTCGATTTCTAGCCGCCGATGGCTTGACTGTGTTACGACGTAAAACTAGTGATGTTAGTTATCGTGAAGTTTTAGAGCGCGTATGTCAGCATCTAAATATTAAATATTCTCAAAGTCAGACCGTCGAAGATATTGAGTCAGAATTATTTCTTAATCTCATTAGTAATTCATGGAAAAAGCTATCACCTCAAGAGCGTTCGACTATTGATGAATCCATGCAGTCCGCCCTCACCGAGTCTGATCTGCAAAAGTCGCTCCCCCTTGATGCTCAACGCAATCCCATGAGTTTATTGGTCAAGGGTGGCAGTGCGATCGCCGTGAGTACGGTCATTCGTTCGGCAGTATTAACCGCGATCGCGAGGCAAATGGCGTGGCATTTTGCGTCTTATCAGGTTGGCTATGAAGTAATCAAGGCGGGAGGGACAGCGATCGCTACGAGACTTAATGCATACATCTCAACCTATCTCGCTAAACGTGGTATGGCAGTTGCGGCAACTCAATATACGGCGGCGCGAACCGTTTTTTCGGTGATTACCCCTGCGCTGTGGGGGTTGTTTTTTGCGGATTTGGGCTGGCGAGCGATCGCCACAAACTATGGACGGATCATTCCCGCAATATTTATCGTTGCTCAAATACGGCTATTGCGTATGTCGTAACTCTCAATATTTGGCAGCGATCGCATTACAATAGAGGATATGTTACGGATTGTTAAGAAAAAGCCCGTATGAAAATTTCATCTCCTGTAAACACTCTTATTCCTGATTCAGCCTCTTTGCAAACCGCAAATACTGCCCAATGGAACCGTATTGAAGAACTAATGTGGCAAGGTAGCGAAACTGATATTCGTCAAGGTTTACCATTCAATTTGCTATCACCGACTTGGCAAATGTTTTTACTTGGTGATGGCGCACCGACCAGACATTTACAACTGTTAACGCAGTCTGATATTTCTGTGGATGTGATTGCTATGACTGAAATCGGTGATGATGACGATCACGCGCCATCCGATATTTCGTTAATTGCAGGACCAAGAATTCGCCGTCAAATTTGGTTGCGATCGCAGAAAACGGGAGAAATTTTTTCCCATGCGACATCTTGGTGGTCGGTAACGACGATGCAAAAATATTTGCAAGATCCATCTTTGCCAATTTGGGTAAGTCTCAATCAAAAGTACACGGAGCTTTATCGTGATCTCAAGGGTATTTACAAGGGCGCTTGTCCGAAACTTGCTGAGGCTTTTGGCTATCCAGAGGTTGATAGTTTTTGGGGAAGACATTATTTGCTATGGCATGGCGGTGAACCAATCACGATGCTCTATGAAATTTATTCTCCAGCGATCGGTAAGTATCTTGGTTCTAGTAGTTTGTAAAAAGATAAACAAGCTAATCTACCCACTTCATGGGCAAAACGATAAAAATATGAAAAAGAATATGTTAGATTCATCATTTTAAAAAACTTATGCGTATCCCATCACTAATAGGTTAGGTATACTGCAATTTTCTTATCGGAAAACTGGGTTTAAAACCCCGCCGTTCTATTAACCGATTCTTTGATAGCTGCGAAAAGAAGGTATCAGGCAAAAAAGGATATCCAAAATTTAAGAAATGTGGTCATTCTGTTGAGTACAAACAAACTGGATGGAAACTTTCTGAAGATCGGCTAATCGCCGCAAAGCAATTAGGTAGACGCATAATCAAGATTAAATCTAAGAATCTGATTCTTAGCGTTGTCAATTCTGTTACTTTTCCAAAAACCTAGAAGCGTGTTAATGATGACATACTTGATCAATTATCATTAATTTCTCATGCGTTTGGAAGAGTTACAAGCATTTTTGGCGGTTGCAGAAACGGGTAATTTTCAGCAAGCAGCCCAGAAATGTGGGGTTAGCCAATCGACAATCAGCCGACAGGTGCAGTCTTTGGAAGCAACTGTGGGTTTGTTGTTGTTTCATCGACAGGGGAGTGCGAAGTTAACATTGGGCGGCGATCGCCTACTGCACCATGCTAAAAAGATTTGTCAAATCTGGACAACCGCAGAGCAGGAATTAATCGACTTACAGGCGGGTAAACAAACAGAGCTTTGTGTTGCGGGAATCCCTTCGGCTTGTGCCTATCAATTGCCGCCTGTATTACAGAAATTTTCTAAAAAATATCCCAACGTTCAGTTGCGCGTTACCACATTAGGAAGCGATCGCGCTCTGAAGGTGCTTCGGGATGGATTGATTGATATTGCGATCGTTATGAAAAATCCATTTTTGAATGCAAGTTCGGAAATGGTCGTAACTCCGCTATATGAGGAAAAAATCCAGTTATTAATGCCGACAAATCATCTTCTTAATAAAAAAGAAGTTTTGACTTGGCGTGATCTGCATAATTCTCCTCAAGCAGTATTTAAGGATGGTTATGGATTACAGCGTCTGGTACAGGAGCAGTTCAATCGCCAAGGGCTTTGTTTGAACGCGGTATTAGAACTCAATGCCCTTGATGCTTTTCGTGGTGTGGTTAAGCAGGGAAGTTTGGTTGCTCTGTTGCCTGAGACTTTTTTGGTAGAGTTAAGCCATGAACCAGACTTAGTAGTGCGATCGCTGAGTGAACCAAGTTTAACCCGCCAAATTGTATTAGTGACAACTAGCGATCGCATCCAAATCCCACCAATTCAGTATTTTTGTCAACTTGCCGCCGAAATGATCCAACGGGAAATCCCCGTAATCTTGAAAAATGACTTACAAGCTTAAATTCTAGAGTACTTTTCAAGTGGCTACTTTGCGAAAACCGTAGTGGCAATTCATGAATTGCCACTACGGTTTTTTTGCCACACTCAACTTTACTTTTTCCAGATACGCTCTAAATTCAATACAAATCCAATCAACACATCTTCTCCCGATAAAGTAGCTGGAGATTGGAGAATTTCAACGGGTTGTCCTAGACGATAAATAGCTACTCGTTTGCCTTCAGGATCAATCAGCCAACCCAAACGGCAACCATTGTCCTGATATTCCTGCATTTTTGACAAGCCCTTAATCCATGAATCCGTGGGCGACAATAGCTCGATCGCAAAGTCTGGACATAGCGGTAAAAATTTCTTGCGTTGTTCGGGTGTGAGGTTATTCCATTTAGTGATCGGTATCCAAGCCGCATCAGGAGAGCGATCAGAACCTCTGGGAAGAGCAAATCCAGTAGATGAGTCAAATATTTTCCCACTGGCACTTTGCCGATTCCAAAGCCCTAAGTCAAGATTAATATCCGAATTCCAAGCGCCTGTTTCGCCGCCAGTGGGGGATATGATTACAAGTTCTCCGTTAGTGTTGCGCTCTAATTTAAGATCGGGATTTTCAGCACAGAGTTGATAAAATTTCTCTCTGGTCAGATTCACAATGCGATCGAGATTTACGGTATAAGCAGTCATCAGTTTCTCCGAAAAAGCTATAGGAACAATCGCTATAGAACTATTTTTGGCGGCTATTTTTTAAGATTAATGGGCAGATGTCGCTCAACCCAATCTCGGACAGGTTGGAACTGCATCGCGGCTAGCCCACTACCTAATACTAGAGCGATTAACACTAAAGCGATAATAAATCCGCTATTAGTCTGCCTTACAACAGCAACTTCCGTTTTAGCAGAATCCATATCGCTAGTAATATCCGCCGAATCTTCAGAAATATCAGAATCGGCAGATGTAGCCATGAGAGCTTCCGAGCCAGATTCTGTATTGATAAGATCGCCTGCGGTATCAGATTCCAATGCTAGTGCATCGGCTAATGTTGAATCATCTTCATTTAGCTCATCTTCACTTGTCAGATCTTCATCGGCGATCGCAAAACGACAACGCATTAGCGCCACCGTGATGTTGTCATGTCCATTGAGTTCATTGGCTCTATCAATCAAGTTCTGACAACTAAGATCAAGAGGTTTGTTCTCAGTCAAAATTGGCAATAGAGAACTTTGATAAATCTGATCGACGCGATCAAAATCACTTAGCCCATCGGAACAGAGGAGTAAAACACAATCTTCATCGATAAAGAATCTTTGGACACGCGGTACAAGCATATCCGAACCTCTAGTTCCCAGAGCCTGAATCAAAGCACCACCATCAATTCTTTGGGATGAATAGGCATAGAAGTTATAGCCTAATGTCGTCTCGCGGGTTGCAACATCATCATCAAGGGTGACTTGACGCAAATTATCCTTTGTGATGCAATAAACACGACTATCGCCAACGTGAACAATATAAACCTCATTACTGGGTTTGCCGAGGGGACGTGGCATCACCGCCATGACTAGGGTTGTTCCCATGCGTTGTTGGGCTTGGCGCTGCTGTTGATCATTAATCGCGACGATTTGATTATTCACAACACGAGTCACCATCTCCAATTGAGCGATAAACCCTTGGGCGGAGAAATCAGGATCTTTTTCGGCTTGAATTAACAGGGTTTTGAGTTGCTGCTCCAGAGTTTTGATCGCCAGAGAGCTAGCAATTTCACCACCATCATGTCCACCTAGTCCATCACAGACGATCGCTAAGCGATCGCGCAAAGTCTCCACTTGTTCATTGCGTTTTTGGCGTTTAACGTCAGGATAGCAAGCATCCTCATTGTGTTCGCGCTTCTGACCCACATCGGTGGCGCTGGCAATTCTTACGGTGAGGGGCTGTGTGAGTGACTGATCTTGCATCACCTTGAGCGTGATTTGATCGAGATGGGCGATCGCTCCCTGCACGTCATATTCACCGCGCCCTAAGCTATAGAAAAATTCGGCGATCGGCTCGGCAATCTCAGGTTTTGCTACGTCTAGCCATTGCACCCACATATCACCTAGTTGGGCTAAATGTATGGCGGCGACATCAGCTTGCAACTCTAACAAACGTACCCACATCCCATCAACCCGCACTAGTTTGGGATCGATCAATGTGCGCGTCATATTCTGCTCGGCTAGGGGCTGCCAGAGATTGAGGATTTGCGAGAGCAAATTTAGTTGCCGCAGTGCCGATGCATCCGCCCAAGCCTCAGTTATGGTTGGACAAAGATTACCTTGGCGATCGATGGGGACATTTTCTAGTAAAAAGATTTCGGAAATATTTAATTCTTCACCCAGTAGCAACAAACTGTAAGGACGGGGTAAATGCAAGCTAAGTCGCGACAGCTTGAGATAGGACACTACATAGGTCTGAAATTCGAGAGGTAATTCAGGTAATGTGTAAGGATCGGTGTCCACAACAATTTGTGAGGATGTGACCCGATAGCGATCGCCGATCAACGCATTTGACGGAAACGCCTCGGTATCGAGTCCAACAGCCCACAGATATTGTTGTTCAGTCGAAGCTTGCTCTTGATTTTCCATGAAGATTATTAATCGCTTACCAAAGTGATGGGATGAATATTCTGACGAATACTCTAGTGAATATAAGTGGGCTTAGATATATCTCATAGCAATACAGCAATAGTTGAAGCTATCTGAAGCTTTTGATAACATTATTAAGTGTATAGACTATTTCTAGCAAGAGACATTTGGCTATTGTACCGAAACAAGACAAAGATTTTCCTGTATTTGCGACTTGTATTTGAATTAAGATTATTTGGAATTAAGATTGTAGATTAAATAACATACAAGAGTAGGGGTGGGTTTATAGTATTTGGTTATCATGGCAACCATACCTTTACTTAAGGCAAGCTAAGATTAATAATGAAACGTTAACATTCAGTTTTAAATTCGTTTTCTCGCGCGGTTACATGCATAGCCTATGAAGCCTCAACTTACCCATCGAGAAAAAAAAGTCCTTTGGGCAACAATCGATCATTACATTCAAACGGCGGAACCAGTTGGCTCTAAGGCTTTGGTGTCAGGATATGACTTTGACATCAGTCCTGCCACAATCCGCAATGTGATGAATATGCTCGATCGCAGTGGTTTGTTGTTTCAGCCGCATACGTCATCGGGGCGCGTCCCCTCCGACTCTGGCTATCGCGTATATGTGGATAAGCTGATCGATCCTGCTAGTGAACTGTCCTATAGTACCGATCGCTTTCTGGCGAGTAAAAGCGATCGGCTTGGCAAGTCCAGTCTCGATGGGGTGATGCGGGATGTGGCGCAGATTTTGGCGACTCTGAGTGGTTGTATTGCCGTAATTACTGCACCAAATATGCAGACAATGCGGATTCGACATTTGCAATTGGTAATTGTGGATGATCATTTAGATACGAAAAAGCTCATGGCGATCGCAGTTAGTGACACTTACCATACGGCTTCGGTAACGATGGATTTACCCATAAATGCGTTCAGTGAAACTAAGACGGAAATTTTAGAGGGGGAATTAAATATTCTTAATAATTTCTTGAATGAGCATTTGCGCGATAAAAATTGGTCAGAATTAAATAGCGCCTTGGATTGGGCTGAACTGGATCGCCATTTTCAGCAATACGCGGTGTTGTTGCAGCAGTCCTTACACCAACTCATGAAATTATGCGATCGCACGGCTCTAGGACAAATGTTTATTAGTGGCTTGACGGAGTTATTACGTCAACCTGAGTTTTCTAATTTGCAACAAGTCCAAAATATTGTGCATTTACTAGAGGCAGATCGCGCTTCGTTAATGGCGCTAATCATCAATCAGCCCACACCTTCAGCAAATTCCGTCAGCATCAGAATTGGTTCGGAAATCTCGATTGAGCCAATTCAAAACTGTACATTTATTTCTAGTACTTATCTTTGTGATGATAAACCCGTCGGTACGGTGGGGGTATTAGGTCCGACGCGATTGGGTTATACAAGGGCGATCGCTTCTGTACAGGCGGCGGCGCTACATCTTACCGATGCAATTAGTAAATGGTAAATAGAAAATCCAAAAGCTGTAAGTTCTAGTTCCCAAGCCCACTTTTTTAACTAGCTTTTTCTTTAGGGAGTTGATACCCTTGAAGGATCGCTATTTGATTTGAGGTGATTTGCGATCGTTGGTTTGTGGAATGAGGAGGCGATCGCATTTCTATTTTTATTTGTTAAACTGGCAATCATCACAGCACCAAATTAACCACAATGCAGACCATTAGTCCACACAAACAACTCCTACAAGCGATCGCCAACCTCAGCGATCGACAAATCCCAATTGTCCTGCAATTTATCTCCTCCCTAGAAACACAAGCTAACGACTATCCATCCAAACCTCAGACAGTTTTAGAACGAATGGGAGGATATCCCCAATTTTTACTAGAGGGATCGGGAAATTTGTCAGATAGAGATGTACGCAAAAAAGCGATCGCTGACAAAATTCAGGCAAGACATCAAGCGAGACATCATGAATAACTATCCCCAGATTTTAATTGATACAGGAATTCTTGTTGCCTTCTATGATCGCAAAGACGAGTATCATCAACAATCTCTTAGTTTTTTTAGCACCTGTACCAGTCAACTTATCACAACAATTGCCTGTGTTACGGAAGTAATGTGGTTACTCGCTCCAAACACAAAAGTACAAAATGAGTTTCTATCTTCTTTATCAAGAAGAGCATTCCTATGCGAACATTTACTCCCATCAGACTATCAAAGAATTCAAGAACTTAACACCACTTACCAAGACCTTCCCGCAGATTTTACCGATTTATCTCTTATCGCTATTTCTGAAAGACTAAACATCTCAGCGATTGCAACTCTAGACAAAGACTTCAACATTTATCGACGCTATCGCAAACAACCTTTTGATCGCATATTTTTGTCTTAGCTAGGCGATCGCTGTTTGATTTGAGATGAGTTGCGATCGTTGGTTTATTGAATGATGGGGCGATATTGGTTCGGAAATCTCGATTGTTTTTGTTTTTTGTCGCCCCTTCTGTGAGATTCTGGTATCAATACAGACTATGCACAATCTGCAAAAATGCTTATGAGTTCGATTCGTGTTGTTCTAATTGAAGACCATGACCTCACCCGCATGGGCATGAAGATCGCGCTGCAACAGCAAGGGGAATTGGTGTTTGTTGGTGAGGCTGCCACAGGCGCAGAGGGCGTGGCACTGGTAAATAGTCAACATCCTGATGTGGCGATCGTGGATTTGGGCTTGCCTGATATGGATGGAGTAGAAGTAACTCGTCAAATTAAGGCGGCGGCGATCGAATCAGGACGCGCCACTAAAGTTTTGATCTTAACCTTAACCGATAGTCAAGAAACCGTACTTGCCGCTTTTGCCGCAGGTGCTGACTCCTATTGCATCAAAGATATTAGTTCGGAAAATCTTGTTCAAGCTCTGAAGTTAACTTCTGAGGGCAACTCATGGATTGACCCTGCGATCGCTAGTATTGTTTTGCAGCAGGTGCGCCGCCGTGAAGCAACCGTGGAGATTGATGCTGCTGAGGCGGATTACAAACAAGTCCTAGCCGCCACACCACTAACTGAGCGTGAGTTGGAAGTACTATCGGAAATTGTCAATGGTAATAGCAATGCGGAAATTGCCGAACGACTTTATATCACCGTTGGTACGGTCAAAACCCATGTCCGTAATATTTTGAATAAGCTTTGCGCGGATGATCGCACTCAAGCGGCAGTTCGCGCACTCAGAGCAGGGCTGGTTAAATAAAAAAAGTTAAAGGGAGTTGCGGTGCTGAGCGCCGCAACTCTTTAGAGATTTCGGGTCACAATCTATGCTGAAAGATATTAGAATGGGACAGCAATAATCTTGGCTCGGTTAGATAATTCCATGACTGCTCAGAAATATCACATCATCACCTTCGGCTGCCAAATGAATAAGGCGGACTCTGAGCGCATGGCAGGCGTGTTAGAAAATATGGGTTACCAGTCTACGGAAGAGACTGAAGAAGCTGATTTGATTTTGTATAACACTTGCAGCATTCGCGACAATGCTGAACAAAAGGTTTACTCGTATTTAGGTAGACAAGCCAAACGTAAACGGGAAAATCCCAACTTAACTCTGGTGGTGGCAGGTTGTGTCGCTCAGCAAGAAGGAGAAGCCCTGATGCGTCGCGTTCCTGAACTTGATCTGGTGATGGGACCACAGCATGTGAATCGGCTTGGCGATCTATTGGGGCAAGTATTTAATGGCAATCAGGTTGTGGCTACCGATGAAGCCTATATCGAAGAAGATATCACCACTCCACGCCGTAATAGTTCAGTTTCAGCATGGGTAAATGTGATTTATGGATGCAATGAAAACTGTACTTATTGCATCGTACCTGCGGTAAGAGGACGTGAACAGTCGCGATCGCCTGAATCCATTCGCCAAGAAATCGAAAATCTGGCGGCACAGGGCTACAAAGAAATTACCTTGCTTGGTCAAAATATTGATGCCTATGGTCGTGACTTACCCGCAGGTGGCATTGGTGCTGGTGTCGGCGGCAAAATTACCTTTACGGATTTACTTTATTATGTTCATGATGTCGAAGGGATTGATCGCATTCGTTATGCCACCAGTCACCCACGTTATTTTAGTCCCCGCTTGATCAAGGCTTGTGCGGAACTGCCGAAGGTCTGCGAACATTTTCATATTCCTTTTCAGTCGGGCGACAATGACATCCTCAAGGCAATGGCGCGGGGCTATACCCATGAGCGTTACCGCCGCATTATCGACGATATCCGTGAGATTATGCCTGATGCCGCGATTACTGCCGATGCGATCGTGGCTTTTCCTGGGGAAACTGAGGAGCAGTTTGAGCGCACGGTGCAACTGGTTAACGATATCGGCTTTGACTTGGTAAATACTGCCGCCTATTCGCCGCGTCCAGGGACACCTGCGGCGGTTTGGGAAAATCAACTCAGTGAAGAAGTCAAGAGCGATCGCCTTCAGCGCCTGAATCATGCCGTCAATCAAAATGCTGCTGAGCGATCGCAGCGTTATGCAGGACGTGTCGAAGAAATCATGATCGAAGGCACAAATCACAAAAATCCTAACCAAATTATGGGACGCACACGCACTAATCGCATCGCCTTTACCGAAAACACCACAGGAAAGTCATTAGCTGAGCTAATCGGTCAAACCATTTCTATAAGTATTACTGAAGTAAGACCTTTTAGTTTAACTGGTGTAATTTGCTAAACGTATGTTAGACTAGTCAAGCGCGTAAATGATTATATCTCTTTTGAAAATAAAACTTTACGTTGACTACTTAAACGGGTCGCTAACTCAATGGTAGAGTACTCGGCTTTTAACCGATTTGTTCCGGGTTCAAATCCCGGGCGACCCATATTTTTCTAAAAAGAGCCAGAACGTAGTTCTGGCTCTTCTTTATTTCATGGTAAGCATTTGCTATTATACCTAAGCAAATAATGTGGTGTAGCTCATGCATATTGCATGGTTAGGTAAAAAATCCCCTGCTTGTGGCAACGTGACCTATAGTCGCGAAATTACAAATGCTCTACTCGATCGCGGACATCGGGTTAGCTTCATGCATTTTGCGGCGGAAACCGATGAGGATGTGGAAGACAATTCTCAAGAGTCGCAGGATGTGACCTTACCATTTCTGTACAAGTCCACTATTTATACAGTGCCATCGCTGCGAGCCAATAAAATTTTAGTGGATTCATTGCGATCGCTAAAGCCCGATCTCATCCATGCATCCCTTGCCATATCACCGCTAGATTTTCGATTGCCAGAAATTTGCGCTGAGCTTGATCTACCCCTTGTCGCCACATTTCACCAACCCTTTGATCTCAAACGTCGCAACATCGTCTCAAGTTCACAGCAACTGACCTATCAAATTTACGCACCATCTTTAGCTGATTACAATCAAGTAATTATTTTCTCAAATATTCAAAAAGAATTACTCAATAAACTCGGTGTTCCGAATACTCGTATCGCCGTTATTCCCAATGGAGTCGATAGCGATCGCTATTCCCCAGGTCCATCAAACATCAAAGCTGAACTTAATGCTGAGGTACTATTTCTCTATCAGGGGCGGTTAGCTGCCGAAAAGAATGTCGAAGCGCTGCTCAAGGCTTGGCGCAAGTGTCGGATGCCAGAAGGTTGCAAATTAGCGATCGTCGGGACTGGACCTTTGTTAGCAGGCTTAAAAACTTTCTATGGCAATGATCCTAGTATTGTGTGGATGGGATATATTGCCGATGAACAGAGACGGATTGAAATATTACGCGGTACGGATGTGTTTATTTTGCCTTCACTAGTGGAGGGGTTGTCTTTATCTTTGTTAGAGGCGATGTCTTGCGGGGTCGCCTGTATTGCCACTGATGTCGGTGCGGATGGTGAAGTGATCGAAAATGGCGCAGGGATTATTCTGGATTCTCATAAGGTTACTTCGCAACTCTGTACACTTCTGCCCTTATTTTTTGATCATCCTGAAATGGCAAAGATCATTGGCTTAAAGGCAAGACAGAGAGTTTTAGAGCGCTATACGTTGGTAAAGAACATTGATCGATTGGAATCTCTCTATGAGCAGACCATGAGTCAACAATGGGTGAGAGTTAGCGCCTTTTAGGTTGTTAGAAATTTAGGGGTTACGCAAAATAACCAAACGTAGGAGCAATTCATGAATTGCTCCTACGTTAGAATCACTCTTTCAAGTCCTTTTGCGTAAGTCCTAAGATTATTGGAAATTATTGGAAATCATTAAAAATGAATATAAATACTGTTAATGATTTAGATGCTGTTACTCTCACTAATTGCGATCGCGAACCGATACATATACCGCAGTCGATTCAACCTCACGGGTTACTAATGGTACTCACTGAAGTAGATCTAAATATCGTGCAGGTTAGTGCGAATAGTTTTGATATTTTAGGGCTTGAACCCACGGATTTACTCGATCGCCCATTAGCTGAATTTATTGGTAGCGATCGCCTTACCGATATTGCTAATATTGCTAATTGTTTAGAGGGTAGTTTTGAGCATATTAATCCCTTAAGTATCAGCTTTGATGGCGTGGGATCTGCCACCCTAGAATTTAATGGTATTGTCCATCGCGCCATTACTGGCGAAATAGTCCTAGAGCTAGAGCCGCTCACCAATAATAGGGATAATCTGAATAAGGACTTTTTCCATTTTTATCATCAAATTAAGAATACCCTTACCAAAATTCAGACCACATCGAATCTGTCGGAACTCTGTAATCTCATCGTGCAGGAAATCAGGAGAATTACGGGATTCGATCGCGTCATGGTCTATCGGTTTAACGAGCAAGGCGATGGTGCGGTGATTGCTGAGTCTAAACAAGATGATTTAGAAGCTTTTTTAGGAATGCATTATCCTGATTCCGATATTCCCAAACAAGCTAAACATCTCTATACCCTTAACTGGTTGCGATTGATTCCTGATGTCGATTATCAGCCGATCGCTTTAGTGGCTAGTGCGGATATGTCAACTCCCCTTGATATGAGTTATTGCAATTTGCGCTCCGTATCACCGATCCATATTGAATATCTCAAAAATATGGAAGTAGCTGCCTCCATGTCTGTTTCTCTCATTCAGCAACAAAATCTATGGGGATTGATTGCTTGTCATCACAATAGTCCAAAATTTATTCCCTACGAAGTGCGGACTGTTTGCGAGTTTTTAGGACAGCTTATGTCCACGGAATTAGCTAATAAAGAAGCGAATGAGAATCTTGATTACAAACTGCAACTCAAAAATATTCAAGGTAAATTTGTTGAGCGTCTAAGCAAAGCTAACGATTTTGTAGAAGAACTTATCACTGATCCAGAATCTCTATTGCAATTGACAGGCGCTACAGGGGTAGCGATATGTAATAACGAAGAGATTACCTTGATCGGACAAACTCCGCAAATCGATCAATTAAAGCCTCTTTTGAATTGGATTTCACCACAATTTAATCAGGATATTTTTGTCGCCAATGCTCTATCTCATTTGTATCCTCAAGCAGAGGAATATAAAGCTGTTGCTAGTGGATTGCTGGCTATGGCGATCTCCAAGATTCAAAATCGCTATGTACTATGGTTCCGTCCTGAAATCTTGCAAACTGTGACTTGGGCGGGAAATCCAGAGAAACCTAAACGCTTAGAAGAAGATGGCTCGGTGACGATATTTCCGCGTCAGTCCTTTGAGGCATGGCAAGAAATTGTGGATGGTCGCTCTCTACCTTGGCTGGAGTGTGAAATGGTGGGAGCGCATGAATTGCGACAGGCGATCGTGGATATTGTGTTACGTCAAGCGGAAGATCTGGCGCTGATTAATGTGGAATTAGAACGTAGCAATAGTGAGCTAGATGCCTTTGCCTATATTGCTTCCCATGATTTGAAAGAACCTCTACGCGGTATTCATAACTACGCCACTTTCTTGTTGGAGGACTATGGCGAAATTATTAAAGATGACGGAGCCGACAAGCTCAATACCTTGGTACGGTTGACAAAAAGAATGGAGTCATTAATTGATTCTCTACTGAAGTTTTCTCGGTTGGGTAGACAGGAATTGCAGATGTCGCCGATCGCACTCGATCATTTGTTAGAGAATGTGACAGAGTTATTTAGCATAAATCCGCAATGGAAAAATTGCCAGATTCGGATTCCCCAATCGCTGCCGACAGTATTAGGCGATCGCATATTGCTTGAAGAAGTTTTTACTAACTTAATTTCTAATGCCTTTAAATACAACGAGCAATCTGAAAAATCTGTAGAAATTGGTTGGAGCGAGACTAATTCACCGCATCCTAATTTTGTGACTCTCTCTGTGCGCGACAATGGCATTGGCATTCGTGAGAAGCATTTAGACTCAGTGTTTCGGATTTTTAAACGGTTACATGCACCGAATAAATATGGTGGTGGTACAGGTGCGGGTTTAACCATCGTCAAGAAAATTATTGAACGTCATGGCGGCACTATTCAAGTACAATCAGTTTACGGTCAGGGAACCACATTTTTGTTTACTTTACCAATTAAACTAAATATCTCTGACTTAGAAACCATTTAAGAATTGTCTAGATCCCTCAGCCCCCTTACCAAAGCTACGGTGTACACACAATTCTCTCTGTCTACGTTTTAGGGTGTAGCTCCCCCCCAGCCCATTAAAAAGGGGGAGAATATAATATTTATCTTCTTTTATTATCCCCATGCAAAAGCTATTGAACTCCCCTTGGGAAGATCTCACTCATCCCATAATTGCCATTATTGAGGATAGTGATGAAGACTTTTATAGCTTTTGGCGAACTACTCAAAAGCTAGATTTATTAGATCGATCGCTCTATAACTTTCTCCGATTTCAAGATGGGGATGAGGCTTTAGACTACCTATTTCGACAAGGAGAATATCAGGAGCTAAAATCTCCTCCACCTGTTGCTATTCTGCTCGATTTGAATCTCCCCAATACCGATGGGCGCGATATTATCCAAATGGTTAAGCAATCGACCGATCTTCAAATGATCCCGATTATTGTCTTAACTACTTCTAATAGTCTTCAAGATATCCAAACTTGCTATAAGTACGGGGCAAATTGTTATATGCTTAAGCCGATGGGGGGATTTGAAATGCAGCAAATTGTTCAAACCCTATTTCAACATTGGTTCCAATTTGCAGTCTTACCTAGCTATGGACAATTCACAACCTAAATCTACTATCGATTCTTTGCAATCATCCAATATGCAGAGCGTCTCAGCGCTCAAAATTTTGATTGTCGATGATGCTGAGAGCGATCGCGTTAGTTACGCACGTTATTTGCAATCAGACTCTGAGCGCTCTTATCAAATTATTGAGGCAGAAACGTTAGAAGATGGGCTGGAATTATGGCGATCGCAGCAACCAGATATTGTATTGCTAGATATGAATTTGCCTGACGGCGATGGCTTGGAGTTTTTAGAAGCAATTAGTACTGACCAGTTAATCAACAGACTGCCCGTGATCATGTTGACGGGATTGGGAGATGAGCGGATTGCAGTACAGTCGATGAAATTGGGGGCGGCTGATTATTTGGTAAAAGACGATGTGACTGCGGTTTCGATCTTAACCTCTATCAATCAGGTACAAGAGAACGATTTACTCCTCAAGCAACTAAGGCGATCGCAAGAGCAGCAAACGGTAATTGCCTCAATGGCACTACATATTCGGAGATCTCACACATTTGAGGATGTCGCCAATACGATTGTCCAAGAAATACGCAGCTTTTTAGATGCCGATCGGGCGATCATTTACCGATTTAATCCCGATATGAGTGGCAAAATTGTTGCCGAGGCAGTCATTTCACCTTGGGATTCATCCTTGAATGCTCAAATCGAAGACACTTGCTTTCGGGAAAATCTCGGTGGAGAATATCAAAATGGTAAAGTCTTTGCGGCGCATGATATTTATGAGGCTAACCTGACGGAATGCCATATTCAACTGCTTGAGAGATTTCAAGTAAGAGCCAATCTCGTCGCCCCCATCTTGCTTAATGGCATGAATACCCTGTGGGGCTTGCTGATTGTGCATCAATGTGATGCTCCCCGCCAATGGCATGAAGAAGATATTCAGTTATTGCATCAGCTATCCACACATTTAGCGATCTCTTTATATCAAGCTGAACTCTATCAAAATTTGGAAAGCCTGAATTCATCGCTGGAGGAAAAGGTACAGGAACGGACTAAAGAATTACAACTGCAAACCAAAGTTTTAGAAGAGATTCATGATGGTGTGGTGACGACTGATCTCAATGGCACAATTCTCAGTTGGAATCTTGGCGCAGAGAAACTTTATGGCTATACAGGGGCTGAGGTGTTGGGGCGGAATGTGGGCTTTATGTATGAAGATGCTGACGCTCTAGGCGCAGAGGTGCTTGCGCCTCTGTTAGTCAAGGGTAGTCATGAAACAGAAGTTGTTGTCTTTTCTAAATCAGGAAAACGCATCTACATTAGCTTGCGACTTTCTGTGGTCAAAGATGAACAGGGCAACATCACCCATTTGATTGGATGTGCTAATGATATCAGCGATCGCAAACGCGCCGAACAAGAACTTCAGCAACTCAATCAAGAGCTAGAAACCAAAGTCTTACAACGCACCCAAGAACTAGCACAGGTTAACAGTCTCCAACTAGCTATCCTAGAAAGTGCTAATTACGGGATCATTTCCACTGACTTAGATGGCATCATTCAGACCTGTAATCATTCCGTCGAAAGGATGATGGGTTACACTGTCTCAGAACTGATCGGTATTACACCTGAGATTCTGCACGATCGCCAAGAAATAATTGACAGATCTGCCTCTCTCTCTTCTGAACTGGAGCAGGATATTCCTGTTGGGTTTGAAGTGTTTGTTGCCAAATCCCGTCAAGGTATTGTTAGCGAACAAGAATGGACTTATATCCGCAAAGATGGTTCTCGCTTTCCTGTGTTGTTATCAGTTACGGCTCTTAAGAATGACAACCAGCAAATTATTGGCTTCTTAGCGATTGCAAAAGATATTACTCAGCGCAAACAAGCGGAAGTCAAACTAAAGCACATTAACGAGGAACTCCTTCGCGCCACCAAGTTCAAGGATGAATTTCTGACCAACATGAGCCATGAACTGCGTACCCCACTCAATTCGATCTTAGGACTATCAAACGCTTTGGGAGAGCAGATTTTAGGCTCACTCAATGAACGGCAAACAAAGGCGATCGGTACAGTCGAATCAAGCGGTGAACATCTGCTATCCCTAATTAATGACATTCTCGATTTATCAAAAATCTCATCAGGGATGATGGAACTAGATATTACCTCAGTTTCAGTCAAAAATCTCTGTGATTCTAGTTTGGTCTTTGTCAAACAGCAAGCATTTCAAAAGAAAGTGCAAATCGATAGCAAAATTCCACAGCATATCAACAATATCAATGTCGAAGAGCGTCGCATCAGACAGGTTTTAATCAATCTACTCACCAATGCTGTCAAATTTACTCCCAGTGAAGGGCAAGTGAATTTTCTCGTTGCAGTTGGTTGCTGTGATACATGGCAAGGAACGGCGACAATCCCTGATCGCATCAAACTGATGAATTCGCCGATGATCATATTTCAAGTTGTCGATACTGGCATTGGCATTGCCTCCAACGACTTACAACGACTCTTCCATCCCTTTGTGCAGGTCAGCAGCAGTCTCAATCGTCAATACGAAGGTACGGGCTTAGGGCTAGCCCTAGTCAAACAGATTGTCGAACTACATGGCGGTCAGGTCATGGCTGAGAGTGAAGTCGGCAAAGGTAGCTGCTTCTCAGTTGCCCTACCCTATGAAATGTCCCAGTCTAGCGCTCCAGAATCCCCAACAGTTTCGACAACTTTACCGCCAGTGGTCATAGATCCTGATAATGCGCCGCTGATTTTACTAGCTGAAGATAACGAAGCCAATATCCAAACCTTTACTTCTTATCTAACTGCCATCAACTACCGCTTAGTTGTCGCCAGAAATGGAAGAGAAGCCGTTGCCAAGGTAAAATCAGATTCTCCTGATATCATTCTCATGGATATTCAAATGCCAGAGATGGATGGTCTAGAAGCGATACGGCTGATTCGTGCTGACGCATCAATTGCCGCAATTCCGATTATTGCTTTGACGGCTCTGGCGATGGAAGGCGATCGCGAAAGGTGTCTAGCGGCGGGAGCCAATGAATATCTCGCTAAACCGATCAAGTTCCGTCAATTGAATACTATAATTCAGCAAATTTTGACATAGATTCAATCGCCCTCTAGCCCCCAACTTTGGGGGAACAAGAAAATAAAATTCTTTCAAAGTCCCCCAGAATTAGGGGATTTAGGGGCTTAGATCAATCACAACGTAGACAATTAGACTTGTGCATACACGGTAGATGTGCAATTCATGAATTGCACCTACATTTCTTTCTTTTGCTTAAGTCCTAAGAACATTGCAGTATACTTAACCTATAGTGGTGGAATAGGCATAAGTTTTTTAAAATGATGGATCATGGTTTAGAATCTGTTACCTTGTTGGTTATCGATGACTCGGAGAGAGATCGCTTAACTTACTCGCGTTATTTGCAATCAGACACAGAAAAAACTTACCAGATTATCGAAGCAAAAACGTTAGAAGAAGGTCTAGGAATATGGCGATCGCAACCGCCTGATATTGTATTAGTCGATCTAAACTTGCCCGATGGCGATGGCTTGGAATTTCTAGAAGCAATCAATGATCATGCAGATGAGAAAGCTCCTGTAATTATGTTGACGGGACAGGGAAATGAAGAAATGGCGGTCAAGGCCATGAAATTGGGGGCGGCTGACTACTTGGTGAAAGGGGATATCACGGCAAGATTGCTCACTAGTAAAGTTAGTTGTGTGCTGCGAGAAACTGCTCTAAGCCGCCAGCTTTTGCGATCGCAACAACAGCAGATATTAATTTCCGAAATCGCACTGCGGATGCGGGAATTTACGGATTTAGAAGAAATCTCCAGAGCCATTGTTAAAGAGGTACGTCAATTTATTAAGGCTGATCGCGCCATAGTTTATCAATTCAACCCAGATATGAGTGGCACAGTTATTGCCGAAGATATCGTCTCGCCTTGGCTGCCACGCTTAAATGAGCAGGTTGAAGATACTTGTTTTCGAGACAATCTCGGTGGTGCATATTGTGAGGGTCGAATTTATGTTGCCAATGATATTTATGCGGCTAATTTGACAACTTGCCATCGGCAACTGCTAGAAAGATTTCAAGTACGCGCCAATCTCGTCGTGCCGATCCTATTGCCAAGTGAGAACAAACGCATTTTATGGGGTCTGCTCATTTTGCATCAATGCTCGGCTCCAAGGGTTTGGTTAGAGTCAGATATCCAGTTACTTCAGCAGCTAGCTGTGCAGCTATCGCTCTCGATTAAACAAGCGATCGCTTATCAACAGGTGCAAACTGAGCTAGCAGAACGCCAAAGAGTTGAGGTTTTACTCTTACATCATCAAGCAGAGCTAGAAGATCGCAATCAATTATTAGAGAAAATTAGTGAGGAATTGCAATGTACGGTAGAGGAATTAAGGGTCAGTGCAGAACAACAGATAGAGCAACATCACCTACTCCAATACGAACAGGAGCGCTACCAAGATTTATTTGACTTTGCGCCCGATGGTTATCTGGTGACAGACCTATCTGGCAAGATATTAAAAGCAAATCAAGCTATTTTAGAATTGCTTGGTATTAGCCATGATTTCATTGTACCAAAGCCATTAGTCGTCTTTGTCGATCCTTCCGATAAGGAGATTTTCCATAGACAACTCGACTATCTGTCATCCTCCGATTATGTGAAAAACACTTGGGAAATCACATTAATCAATCGTCAGGGTGGTAGTTTTCCTGCCGAAATTACCGTAATCCGAAATATTAATATTGTTAATCGGGAGACTCAACTCTTCTGGATGATTCGTGATATTAGCGATCGCAAACGAGCCAAGCAAGCATTGCAAGATCTCAATCAATCCCTAGAAGCCAAAGTTACAGAGCGCACCCAAGAACTATGGCAAGTTAATCAACTCCAACGCGCCATTCTCGATGGCACGGACTACGCGATTATCTCTGTAGATGTAAATGGCATCATTCAGACTTTTAATGCTGGCGCGGAAACAATGCTGGGCTACAGTATGGGAGAAGTTGTCGGACAGGTTACACCCGAAATTTTCCATGATGCTCAAGAGGTGAGCGACAAAATCGCCAAAGCTTCCAACCTATTGGGTAAAGATATTGGTGTGGGCTTTGAAGCGTTAAAATATATGGGGATAGAAGGCTTATTTGATGAGGAATGGATTCATATTCGCAAAGATGGCTCATCTTTTCCCGTAGCATTGTCAGTGACAATCCTTAGGGATGACAATGGGCAAATAATTGGCGCTGTGAGTTTCGCAAAAGATATTAGCGATCGCAAAGTAATGGAGAAAAATCTAGAAGAAAGTCGGGATAAATTTCAACGATTAGTAGATGAGATGGGCGAAAAATTTGTTGTCTTTAGTCATAGCGGAGTGGAAGGAATTTTAAGTTACGTCAGTGATGGAGTCTATCCTATTTTTGGATTGATCAAAGAAGATGTATTGGGTCAACCCTGGAGTGATGTTGTCAACTGGCTACCAGAAGAAATTCCAAACGCAGCAAAAAGGCTGTTATCTATGCTTCAAGGTGAGCAAGATTTTTGTCAAAGTGAGATGCGTTTTATTCATCCTGATGGAAGTCTTCGTACCATTCAAGTTTCCGAACATCCTGTTAGAAATGAGACAGGGGAACTTTTGGCGATTGAAGGAATTGTGGAAGATATCAGCGATCGCAAACAAGCAGAACTGCAATTACGGAAAACAACCGATCGCCTAGCTTTAGCACTCAACTCTGGAGCGATCGGCTGCTGGGAATGGGATATTCAACAGAATCTTCTTGTTTGGGATGATCGGATGTTTGAACTGTATGGATGCTTAAAAGAAACTAATTCCCATCTGCCTTATGAAATTTGGGCAAACGCAGTACATCCCGATGATCGTAATAGTGCTGAGACTTTACTCCAACAAGCCGTCTTAGGACAAACAGAATATGATTATGAGTTTCGAGTCATTCATCCCGATCGCAGTATTCACTTCATTAAAGCCTATGGAAAGATTAAGCGAGATACTCAAGGTAATGCTCAAAGTATGATTGGCGTGAATTTTGATGTTAGCGATCGCAAACAAGCTGAAGCACAACTCAAAAAAATCAACGAAGAACTGCTCCGCGCCACCAAGCTCAAGGACGAATTTCTCGCTAACATGAGCCATGAACTCCGCACGCCGCTAAATTCCATCTTAGGAATGTCAGAATCCCTTCAAGAGGAAGTTTTGGGATCACTAAACGAAAAGCAATTAACGGCGATCTCTACAGTCGAGTCAAGTGGTGAACATTTGCTAGCACTGATTAATGATATTCTCGATCTGTCAAAAATGTCAGCAGGCATGATGGAACTAGATATTGAATCAGTCTCAGTCAAAAATCTCTGTATTTCCAGTCTTGTCTTCGTCAAGCAGCAAGCTTTTAACAAGAGAATCCAAATCGATAGCCATATTCCTCCACAGATAAACAATATGAATATCAATATCGATGAACGGCGCATCAAACAAGTATTGATCAACCTGCTCACCAATGCCGTCAAATTTACGCCCAATCAAGGATTTGTCAATCTCCGCGTGGCGATCGGTAGCGGCGATACATGGCAAGGAGAAGCGACAATTCCCCAACAGCTTAGAGACAGAAATTCGCCAACGATCCTATTTCAAGTAGTCGATACGGGCATTGGCATCGCCGCCAAAGACTTGCAAATGCTCTTTCAGCCGTTTGTCCAAGTCGATAGCGCCCTTAACCGACAGTATGAAGGCACGGGTTTAGGACTCGCCCTAGTGAAGCAGATTGTGGAACTACATGGCGGTCAAGTCATGGTTGAGAGCGAAGTTGGACAAGGTAGCTGCTTTACCGTTGCCCTGCCCTATGAAGTTTCACCATCTAACACAATATTTAA
>JBILGV010000153.1:0-7450 GCA_044350865.1 Pseudanabaena sp.
AGCAAAGGGAAACTCTCTAAGATATTGAGTTTGTTGATTGATAATTTCAAATTCATCTAGATTGATTTTACCTTCGGCTGCCATCTGCTCTAGCGCATCTGTCCGAATTGTGCCAGCATCAACTAAGCGATCGCGCACTGCATAAACCACCGCATCATGAGTTCCCATAAACTGAAGCGAGAGAAAATCGCGATAGGGATCAATGCCGACAGCTTTAATCTCTCGCCAAGCCGCTTGCCATGCTCCAAAAGAATGCTCATTTGCCCCTGAAAATTTTTTACCGACTAGATCCTGTAGGTTTTGAATATCTCGGCGATCGCTTCTCCGAAAAATTACACCACCAAACACAGTATAGGCTTTACCCATTCTCAAATTTTTGAGAGTAGCTAATCGATTTAGTTGATATCGTGTCTCTAACTCTACATACATACTGGAGTTAGTAATCACAAAATCAAGTTTGGTTGCGGCAGTTTCAATATAGACTTGCTCAAAGCTTAAAGGGGTAATTTGAAAATTATATTCGGGCAGTTGCTTACTTAAGTACTTTGCTGTTGGTTGCCACATTTGCAATGCTTGATCTTTCCCCCGATGAGCTAAAACTCCAATCTGACAATTTTCTATTTGTGATGAAATATTAGTTTCCAACTGGGTTGTAACTTGGTTCATTATTAACTACGGTAATTTGGTAGAGATACAGTACTTTATAGAATACAATGTTTTTCTATTAAGGACAAATAAAACCAAATCATTTTAATTTATGAGCATTAAGAACACTCAAGAAATCGTTGCCACATTAGTAAATGAATTTGCCAGAACTGCTGTAGAGCGGGACAAGGTTGGAGGTACGCCGAAATATGAACGCGATCGCATTCGTGAAACTGATTTACTCAAAATAGCGATTCCTAAAGCCTATGGGGGATGGGAATTACCTTGGCATGAAGTGCTTAGAATCAGTCGTCAATTTGCTAAAGTCGATAGCGCGATCGCCCATGTCTATTCCTATCACCACCTCGGCGTAACGATCCCCCATATATTTGGTTCTGCTGAACAGAAAGAGAAATTCTATACTGAAACAATCAACAACAATTGGTTTTGGTGCAATGCTCTAAATCCTCTAGATCGGCGAGCAACTTTAACCAGACATGGTGATATCTGGCTCTTAAATGGCATTAAAAGCTTCTGTTCTGGTTCTAAGGATTCCGATATCCTCCCCATTACGGCTGTAAATCAGGAAACCTCAGAATTAACAGTTTTAGCAATTTCCACAAATTGTAAAGGTGTAAAAATCCATGATGATTGGGATAATATCGGACAGCGCCAAACCGATAGTGGCAGTATTAGCTTTGATCAAGTAGAAGTATTTCCCCAAGAAATATTTGGCGATCGCAGTCAAAGCGATCGCCCCTTCAAAACCATTCGTGCTTGTCTAACCCAATTAAATCTCGCCAATATTTATCTAGGCATAGCGATCGGCGCTTTTGAAGCAGCAAGGGAATATACCCAAACCGAAACTCGACCGTTCTTAAATACAGGGGTAGATAGTGCTACGCAAGATCCTTATATTCTCGAAAAGTATGGTGATATGTGGGTAAATCTCCAAGCAACAGAAGCATTAGTCGATCGCGCAGGATTAGTATTACAAGCAGCATGGGAGCAAGAATGGGATTTGACTGCTCAACAACGTGGCGAAACGGCGATCGCAATCGCTACAGCTAAAGTCGCGGCTCACAAAGTTGGGTTAGATGTGACCAGTCGCATTTTTGAAGTGATGGGTGCGAGATCATCTTCTGCTAAATATGGCTTTGATCGCTATTGGCGCAATTTACGCACTTTCACGCTGCATGATCCTGTGGAATACAAAATTAAAGCGATCGGTGATTGGGCGTTAAATCATCAAATTCCTAATCCTGATTTCTATATCTAAAAAAAGGGGCGCTTAGCGCCCCTTCTTCAGTTAGAAACTAAAAGTAGTCCGAATTACACCCACAGTAGCAGTGCCAGTCGTATTGTTACTGTTAGGATTGAACACAAAATATACCCCTGGAGTAATCGTGATGTTTTTAGAGACGCGGAAGCGATATAGGGCTTCGAGGTGATAGGGAGTTGCATCGTTAGCAGCAGCTACACCTTTACTCGCTGTTCCACTTATACTGTTTTTGTACAGAGGTTGACCAAAGATAATCGCAGCCAGATCACCTTCACCAAAGATATCTTTGAAAGACAATGCCGTTGACCAACTCGTAAAGGTGGTTGAACCCGCAGAACCGACAGCATCAGCAAAGATATAAGAACCCCATGTATTGAAAGTAACCTTTTTGTTAATATCCCAAACAAGGCTGCCCACAACAGTATTAGCTCTAGTACCAGTAATAATACCGCTACCAGTAATCGAGTCTTGATTCAATCCAGAATTAAGATTAGCAGTTTGGTGATAGCTATTAGCGTAACCAATACCCAACTTCAACGCATCGCTAGGCTTCCAAACCAACTGCACCGCCGCCAGAGTGGAACCACCAAACAAGCCACCAGTTCCACCAGGAGCAGGAGAAGCGGCATTATTTGCTGAATAGGCAACTTGCAAATTACCCTGTGGCGATATCTTCCAGTCAAAGCCTAAGACTGCCAAACTATCACCAGCCGTAAGAGCGCCACTACCAATCCGCAATAGTGGGCTTAAACGACCAAATCGAGAAATGGTTCCTTGCCCATCGTTAGTGAGCGGATTGAGAGGATCGATGATGTCTTCTGTTTGACCGATTGGCGCAACATAAGCCGTGAAAGTATCGCCAAGGGGGAATCGATAAAACAAGCGATTAATATCAAACGTATTGGCAGCGCCGCCAGTATCATAGGATAGTCTTGTGCCATTTCCACTGGCGAGAGCAGGGGCAATCACATTTTGAGTATTGCTAGCTTGCAAACGGGTTCTGAGTAGATCTTTGCCTGTGAAACTAGTATCAAGATTGAGACGAGTGCGATAGCTGAACACGGTATTAGTTCTATCAGTACCTGTACCAACTCCATCAGAAGCTGCCACCAAGCTGAAGATGGCTTCACCACGAAGCTTTGTTGTTGTGGAGAACTGCTGAGATTCTAGCTTAGCGGTCTTGGCATCAAGGGCATCAACCCGACCACGAAGAGTGGCTAGTTCAGCCGCAAATTCTTCTTGCAGCTTTTGTAGGGTGGCGAGATCTTCTTTGCCAACCTTGTCAGCCAAACCTGCGGAAATAATTTCGTTGATTTTGTCTAGGGCATTATTTAAAGTAGCGGCAAACTCGTAACGAGAAAGAGCTTGTTTACCACGGAAAGTGCCGTCAGGGTATCCAAGGGACAAGTTATACTTTTCCACCAAGGATTGCAATGCATTGAAAGCCCAATCAGTGGAGCGAACATCACTGAGTTGCGATACTGAGGTTATATTTTGCGAAATCGCATTAGAACGCAATTGAGATTTTTCGACAAGGCTATCAGCATTTCTAGAACGAACGGTTTTGGATTCTTTGATAACTATATTATTATCAGTTGTCTTCATGGTGCTATCAGATAGACTTTCTGCATTAGCAACATTGGGTGCGATCGCTATACCAAGAATACCTGTAGTCAAGGCTACAGGTATAGCAGAACCTAGAAAACGATCTCTGACAGCTTTTTGATGTTTAAATTTGGACATTATTAGACTTTCCTCACACAGTGGAAATTAATGGTAATAATTGGAAGTTAGAGTATGTAGTAAAACCTCGCGAAGTAATTGTTAAATAGAAGCATAGCGAAATGGGCAAAAGCCTTAGATATTGGCGTTTTTGCTAAGATGACTCGATTCAATTTATTAAATTTATTACTTCGCTGTGATTAAAAACACAGTAGCAGGAAGGACTGTTAAAAAGTAAGTATAGTAGGAGACATTATAGACATTTCTAGAAAAAGTTTTTTGATTGAGCTATGTTCTACAACAAAACTTGAATTCAATAAGAGGGTGAGAAGCAAAAAAAATCTATAAAGAAGTTAAGATTTAAGAATTGAATGCTAATTATATTATTGAGAATCACAATCAGATTTTCGGAGACTTGAGAACAGTTAACAGGAGAATCCACCAAGGCACTTTCAGATCGGGAATGAACTTAGCTCTACTTTTAAGAGTCGGGAAAGCTTGCGCCAATAAAAAACTAAGAGAGCGTAGAGAAACAGGACGATGCTGATACTCATCAACTATTCCATAACGCGTAGCGAGTTCCGCCCCAATCTGAACCTTGCCAGTTCGCCTCATCAAGTCTGGATCGTTACACAATGCAGCAATTACTCTACCGACAAATAAAGGAGTCTCCCAATTAAATTTATCCGCGATCGCTGCAACACCGACATTGTTATCAGCACTTTCAAGGGTTTCGTCAGCCAACTGATGAAACTGCTCAGTGCCGACAATCCCCGGCCAAAGGGAAATCGAAGCAACATTAAAAGGCTTGAGTTCGATTGCCATATCAGCCGCAAGGCGATCGCAAGCCGATTTACCAGTACCATAGGCTACTCCAAAGATAGGAGCTAATCCACCCCAAGAAGAAATCGTCACGATTAAACCTTGCTTGCGTTTGGTCATCATCTTCGCGCCATAATGACTTGCTACATAATGACTTCGCAAACCGACTTGATTGCAAGCATCCCAAAGACTAAGATCCGATTCCCAAAATGGTTTACCCTTTGCATCGATTAGCGATCGCACCCCACCATAAGCATTATTCACCAAGAGATCCAATTGTCCATTTTGTTCTCGATCAATTTGCTCAAATAGAGATTTAATTTGCTCATCATCATTATGATCAACGGGAACGACAATACAAATCCCACCTGCTTTTTCTATTGCGGATTTGGTCTCTAGTAAACTGCCCGAAATAGAATCTGTTGAACTTGTCTGATTCACACTGCGCCCAGTGATATAAACCAGCGCACCTGACTCACCTAAACCAATGGCAATACCTTTACCAATTCCCCGTGATGCTCCCGTTACCAAGGCAACTTTACCTTTCAAATTTCCTGACATGAGAAATTGCCTCCGTATAGACTAGATTAGAAAATCTTTTTCTAATCTAGTCTATAGCTTTAATATCACTTTGTATGACCACTGCTATTAAACGAATAAAAGTTCTGTACGGGTTTCCATTTGGCGACTAATCTGTAATCAAGGAGCAAGATTCTATCTTAAATAAATCTAGTAAATCCTCAACTAATAGACAATAGAAATATTGCTAAGTACATCAGACTCCATTAAATTTTTTCAAATAGATAATTGATATGAATGAAAAAGAGAATGTACAGTATCATATTAAACATTCAAGCCAAATAAATTACTTGCCAATTGTCCGACAACTAAATGAATAGTGATCTAAACGACTAAAAAATTAACGAAAAATGTGCATTTGGCTTTACTTTACAAACAACTTAACAAAACGTCATCTGCAACATGGAAAGACTAAAACTAACTCTCTCAAATGCTGATTATCAGCAATGCCTAAAGCTTTGTCGCAAGGGGACTAGCCACATCTCCATGCTCAATCGCGCTCAAGTGTTACTAGCTATGCACAATGGAGCCGATATCCCAGCAATAATCAAGGTTCTAAGAATCGAAAGGACAGGATTGTGGCGACTGCGAAAGCAATATCTCCGATGTGGTTTAAATGACGCTTTAGCAGATCGTCGTCGTAAGCGTGATGTTGCAAATACCGCCTAAATCAGCACTGTGTCGAGCTTCGGTGATTGACCTGAGCAAGGCTATGGTGCAAGATGCAGTCAAGCAAAGAAGCCCAATTTCTCTTTAGATTGAAAAAATGAAAACATCCCCAAACGATGGGATGAGAGTTGCCTATACTCCTCATCGCAATGGTTCTAAATTCTTCAACAGAATTCAAGACCCGCAAATTGCCACATTAACCGCCCCAGTAGTCGGAATCGTCATGGCTTTCGCCTGTTCTAGAAGCATGTACCTGACTGGATTACTTGCCTTGATTGGCTTACTGTTGGCTTTTCCAACAACTTTACTAATGCTGTATGGCAAAGTTGAGCAACATCTGCGAAATCACAAGTACAGCCCCGTTTTACTGCTAGGCACAGGAATTGGTTTCCTGATCGGATTACTGTTGATTTTTACAATCGAGCCAGCCCAAGCCCAGTTTTTTAATAAAACTCAGACATGGTTAGGTGGTGCGATTCCTGGCATAGATGCATCTTTAGTTGCTCTAATCTTTAACGTGCTGCGAGCATTATTTGTGATTTATCTAGGGATTGGACTGGTGAAAGTGATCCAGTCGGCTAGAAACGATGATGATTGGCAGCAATTAGCGCGTACTCCTTTGATTCTGGTGGTGACAGTGACTATGGGAGACATCCTAGCCGCAGTTATTACTGGGGTTTAGGAACCATGTCAGACGAGTACAAATTCCGTAAGGTCAATGCAATTCTGGGCGCAAGCCCAAAGATTGGTCCCTTTCCCACGGAACTGATTATTCCTTGGGCAATCATCAGCTTCACGCTGTTTATGATTTGCTACGTGTTTCTGAATATGTCATGGCTATGGGTATCCATAATCGTGGCTTGGGGAGATACGACATGGTGGATTTTAACGGGTTCCAAGCCCTATCGGTTTCTATCAAAATTTATCCCTGTACCAAGATGGACGCGAGGCGCGTATCGGTACAGGGACATGAGCAAACAGGAGCCAAAAAGATATGCCCGTCGCTAATCCAAAAGTTAATCGTAAAGGCTATAAGCACTTTGAAAAAGAGCTTGCCGTAGAATGCATCCTCAAGTTTGAGCTACGAGATCGGACGGTGAGTTGCTTTGTCCTTAAACAAGGTAACTCATCCCTAGAATCATTGCAGTTCGTGTTTGGTTGGGAATCTAAAGGTATTCATACCACCCTGTCTGCCGAGCAAGAAACATCAATGTTTGACGCGATCCAATCGGGTTTGAAAGATATCCCTGATGGCGAAAAACTGACGGTGCATTTTGGTTCGGTTAGTTCTGACCGCGATCGCCAAAATCAACTTCAAGAACTCTACGAACAAGCTGATACGCCGCAGTTAAAGTTTCTGGTGATGGGTGAGAAGCAAAGGGTACAGGAGTTAGCCAAAGCAGGTTTGAGAAAACCTAAATTCCTACGCCTCTATGCAACCTATACGATTCGCGGCTCGACTGCCGAGGGTAATGATGCTCTAGAGAAAGTGCTGGCTTGGGTGCAGAAACTGTATCAGCAATTGGTGGGACAAGAAAAAGAAGCAGAGCAGGAGCGCCATGAGATTGCTTTTGCCAAAGCCTTTACCGATGGGTTCTTGAACTGGGAACAGATTCTATCCAATCGCATGGGTTTGGATTTGCGACCCTTAACCGATCTCGAACTATGGGAACATCTCTGGCGGCAATTTAACAGCAGTGAAGCACCACCGATTCCGCAATTGCTGGTGAT
>JBILGV010000009.1:0-66209 GCA_044350865.1 Pseudanabaena sp.
CCCATGTTCCCAATTTGCCTTCGCAAATATATCAAGCCGCTAAGCAAGCTGCACAAATGATTGATCGCTTCCCTGTAAATGAGGTGATTTAAGTTTCCCTTTCTCACTCATTCTTTGGTATTTGGAAGATGTCATTATTGGCGAGTGTCCCACCAGTCATCCCATGATTAGGCACACAGGCGATCGCTAAATCTATATTTGACGGATTATATAAAATTTTGTATAATTTGTTGACATTTAGGTATATGTAATCCAAAACTATGTCGATCAAGTTTTACGAAAGTCCGTTTCATGCGATCGAGGAGCCTGAAGTCGCTAGTAAGTCGGTTTTGAAGGCTGACTTGACGATTATGATTCGAGACATAATTGAGAATAGAGGTTGGACGCAAAAGGAAGCGGCTGAAAGGTTAGCGGTTACTCAGCCGCGTGTGTCGGACATTGTGAATGGAAAAATTGATAAATTTACTTTGGATATGCTTTTTTCGATGTTGGATAAGCTCGGATTTAGGACTGAGTTTACTTTTAGCAGTTTAGAAAGTGCTTCTATTAAAATCCAAACAAGAGATTTAGCCAAAGCCGCTTAGTTATTTTTGCCTTTTCATTTTTTCGATTTCAGCTTTTAGTTTCTTGTATCTTTTCTCAACAGTTTTCATAGCTTGTCTATCTACACCGTTTGTTGTCTTCTCAAATGAGTGTAAGACGACAACTGTATCTAGAAATTTTGCTATGTAGACACATCTAAAGGCTGGGCTACCATTGATTTTTAGTTCAATTACACCAGCGCCAATTCCTTCAAGAGTTTGGATTGGTAAGAATGGCTTTTTGTCGTCTTGGACCGCTCTTAGGCTAGTTCCAAATTGTTGTTGAATCTCTTTTGGAAAGTCTTTGTATTCTCTTTCGGCAGCATCGTTAACAAAAGCAAACTGTTTCATAATCAGTAAATTTGGAATAATTGAGCAGTCGTCACTTCGGGATAGAGGGCATCATTAAATAATCATATTTCAACAAAAAATAATTTTTATCTTAAAGATAGAGCAGAATAAGTGCCTAAAGGGATAGGATTACTCTGCCCTGACTTTGAACTAAGAGGCTTCCCTGAAGAAAAGCTCTTCCAAGTTAATAAATCCGTCAGCCGTATTTCTTAAAGCAATACTTGTCGTGCTATTCAGACCAGCAACTTCTACGCGCTTATCCTTCCTTTGCAACTGCTTAATTAGATGGCAAAAATCATCATTGCCGCCCACAAGAATAGCTGTATCAAAAGAGTCTGCTTTATTACGCATATCTCGCATCATCCTATCCTGTATATCTTTAGAGCTGTCATCAGTAAAATCTTCAAAGATTTTTAGCTGACCTAATCGAGCATTGATTTGGTCAAACAAAGTGTCTGATAACTTACCAAGATGGTGTGGCTTTGCGCTTCTTTGCAGCCAATCGAAATTACCCAAACGATGGCAAAGTATATAACTAGTCTCATTTGCAACCCTACCAGCAGCAATGGCTAAGGGATGAGATGCATTATATGAAGCAGTCGTCATTGGCAATCCCCACACAATCCCTTCTTTGTAATTAAACCAGCGTGGAGATAACACTGAGCAGGGATGCCATCCTTGCATTTCTCTGCCAGATTGCGGGTCAAAGTTTATCCAAATAATATCTTGGCACTCTGGAACCCAACATTGATGAACATTAAATCTTTCGCGTCTCAAAGACCTTATTCGTAAATCCTTATACCAGCTTTCAACATAGACATGGGCATTTTGTGGATTTACGCCACATTTACCCACCAGAGATAGGTAAAAATTTGGATTTTGGAGAATATTCAAGTCATTAGCAAATAAGGCAACCCCTTTTTTGTGAATATTTACTGAACTCAACTCGTGAACACGATGCATAGCAACCTCTTCAAGGTAGTTAGATACTAATTTTGGCTCAATACAAGGAATAAATTTTGTCATACAGCAACCCAAACGTTTACAGAATTAAGTATACCATACAATTTGTGCCATTATACTATCCCTACATAGATATATTTTTGAGTAACTGACATGATTAGCATATATATTGGTATAAAACCAAAATCGAAAGTATTGTGTTGCAGGTAATATGAATAAAATAGATTGCCCATTCTTTGAACTCGACCATATAGTGAGGCTTACTCAAGGCATTCCTATAAGCCGACATAAGGACAAAAATGGTAAATTCTCCCGTCTAGTGAGTCCCAAGCATTTGGATGGATTGACGCTTGAAAATTCGATAGATGAAGTTCAACTGAAAAATGTAGACTTGGAGAAGCATGGCTTGCTAAAAAATGATATTGTCGTTGTTCTTCGCTACGATATCGGAAAAGCCGCTTTGGTAACAGAAAATTTCTCAGGATGTTTAGCAGATAAAAATTTGGCAGTTCTAAGGTGTAAAAAGTCGTCTGATGTTTTTCCAAACTATTTAGTTTCGGTACTAAATTCACAGTGGTTTTACCATACCCAGTTATCCGCTATTACAGGTTCTTCCACAGTAATATCAATTTCTTTGACTCAACTACGTCAGCTAAAAATCCCTGTCCCTGATCTCATCACCCAATCTAAACTTGCTGATTTGTTTTTCTCTTTAGATAAGCTAAAGAAATCCTCGCTAAGTGCGCTAAAGGTTCGTCAAGAAATTACTCAGGAGATCTTATTTCAGTTATTTGGAGAAAATATATGATTATCGAAAAATATGCACAAGATATAGCGTGGAAACTATTTGATTTAGGTAGAGGTGTAAGTTTAACTAATCGAGAGTGGTTAGATCATGCTTTAAATTTACTTTTCCTAAAATATATATGCGATCTATCTTCTACTCAATCTACTACTATTCCTAATCGTTTAGAGAAATTGATTGGTAAGATTCAATGGGATGGTTTTACCAGATCCAGTAATATTGGTGAAGCTTTAGATAAAGATGTAAATAAGATCATTGAAGCCAATCCAGATTTTAAGGCGATTTTAAATAAAACTGAGTTTTCTAAAATCCCAGAACTAACTCTCAATCAAATGATTAGTATCTTGAGTAATCCTCAAATAAAAGATAATGGCTTTGGTTTGTTTTCCCACTACGCTACGATATCAGAGAGCATTATTAATTTTGAGGCAAGCAATCAAAAATTTGGAGGAGAAAACTTTACCCCTAAATGGGTAACTGAACTCATGGCAAGATTGGTTAATCCTCAAAAAGGTATGACTATTCACGATCCAGTCTGCGGAACAGGTGGATTATTTGTCGAATGTGCAAAACTTTTATCACCGAAAGATCAAGATTTTTCACAACTTGATTTCTTTGGGCAGGAAAAAAATGATCAGATAGCTAAGGTTTGTCAAATCAATCTCCTATTACATGGATTAAATAACTTTGAAGTGCAAACAGGTGACACCCTAAGAGATCCTAAATTCATCAAATCAGATAATCTTGAGCAATTTGATACTGTAGTTGCTAATCCTCCCTTAAATATTAGTGAATGGGGATATGAAGAATTTCATAGAAAGGACAAACTTAACAGATTTCGGTATGGGATACCACCAAGAAAAAATGGCGACTTTGCTTTTATTCAACACATGATTGCTACCATGAAGCCCGATTCTGGCAAAGCAGTTATTCTTGTCTCCCCTGGAGTTTTATTTAGATCTGGAGTAGAACAAGATATTCGTAAAGGCATTATAGAATCAGATATCGTTGAGGCGGCTATAGTTCTACCTGCCAACCTATTGTACAGTACCAATATACCTCTAGCAATTCTTGTTCTTAATCGTAGTAAACCATCAAGAAAGAATAAGGTATTAATTATTGATGCAAGTAATGAATATAAAAAACTTAATAGGGGAGTGAATTCTTTTGACACAAAAAATATTGATGATATAGTCGAAATATTCAACAATTTTGAAAAACTTGATAAAAATAAATCAGGTTTAGCTAAATTTGCCTCACTACAAGATATAGAAAATATAAAACAGCATGACTATCAACTTAATGCTAATCGCTATATTACTGCTCCCAGAATAAAAATCGATGTTGAGGAAAAGAGACTAGAACTACACCATCTTGAAATTGAACGGTTGCAACTCGAAGATAAAATGGATCAAATTTTGGAAGACCTTGAGATACTTACTTAGATAGCTTTTACTTGAGTCAAAGGGCGATCATTAGCCTAAGATATTTGGGAAGAGATAAGGGTGATGGCGAAAAAGACGATCGCTTGTGATTAAACCAGCCAAATCTATACCCATTAGCATCTTTAGCAGAAACTCAGGAAGTTCGTGTCATGAAAAGGCGAATCAATTACACTATCTATCAAAGAACGAGATCAAGCTAATTTAGAATTGATCGCAATCAGACTTGACATGATGTGGGGCTTGTCGAAAAATTTCTCTCTGAAACCCCAACATCACCTAAGTCTAACTTGAATGATTCTGAGTTGTTTGATTTGAGTCTAATTGAGTGAACTAATCGCCTCATTGAGAGTCTGGCTAGGACGCAATGCTTGAATAGCTTTATCTGGATCGGGGAAATAGTAGCCACCGATATCAACGGATTGACCTTGAACGGTACTCAGTTCTAGAAGGATTTGACTTTCTTTCTCTTTCAAGATCTGCGCCAAATCAGCAAATTTTGACTTTAACTCTAAATTCTGATTCTGTTCCGCTAGAGCCTGCGCCCAATACAGCGCGATATAGAAATGACTGCCACGATTATCAATGCCACCAATCTTGCGAGAAGGCGATTTATCGTTATTGAGATAGAGACTGTTGGCTTGATCTAAAGCTATCGCCAAGATCTTCGCGTTCTCATTGTTGGTCTTACGTCCGAGGTCTTCGAGGGTAACGGCGATCGCTAAAAATTCTCCGAGAGAATCCCAACGTAAATGCCCTTCTTCAAGAAACTGCTGAACGTGTTTCGGAGCAGAACCACCTGCACCCGTTTCAAACAGTCCGCCACCCGCCAGCAATGGCACAATCGAGAGCATTTTGGCACTAGTACCGAGTTCGAGGATTGGGAATAAATCCGTGAGGTAATCCCGCAAAACATTACCAGTTACGGAAATCACATTTTTACCGACTTTAATTTGTTCGCAGGTAAATTTCATCGCCGCTACAGGGGACAGAATCTGAATATCTAGCCCTGTGGTGTCATGGTCTTGCAAATAGGTCTTGACCTTGACAATCAGATTCGCATCATGGGCGCGATGTTCGTCTAGCCAAAAAATTGTCGGATTTCCTGTGGCTCTAGCCCGACTGACGGTAAGTTTGACCCAATCTTGGATTGGTAAATCCTTAGTTTGACACATCCGCCAGATGTCCCCCTTAGCGACAGAATGCTCGATCAGGACAGCCCCTGTTTCATCGCTAACGCGCACCACGCCATCCGCAGGGATTTCAAAAGTCTTATCATGGGAACCATATTCTTCAGCCTTTTGAGCCATCAAGCCGACATTGGCGACATTCCCCATCGTGGTGACATCAAAGGCTCCATTTTCCTGACAAAACTCGATACAGGCTTGATAAATCATGGCATAGGATCGATCGGGAATTATTGCCTTGGTGTCGTAAGCCTTGCCATCCGCACCCCACATCTTGCCAGAGGTACGGATGGTCGCCGCCATTGATGCGTCAATAATCACATCGCTAGGAACGTGGAGATTGGTAATTCCCTTATCGGAGTTGACCATCGCCAGACGAGGCTGCTTTTCATACACTGCTTGCAAATCGGCGGCGATCGCCTCTTTTTGCTCATCAGGTAAAGATTGAATCTTAGCGTAAACATCCCCCAATCCATTATTCGGATTGATTCCCAATTGCTTGAAGGTGTCAGCATACTTCTCAAATACATCTTGATAATAGACCGTCACCGCATGACCAAAGAGAATCGGGTCAGAGATCTTCATCATCGTTGCCTTGACATGGAGAGATAGCAAAATATCTTCTTCCTTCGCCTTCGCAATTTCCTGAGTGTAAAACTCCCGCAAAGCCTTAACACTCATCACCGAAGCATCAATTACTTCGCCTTCCAATACAGTAGTTTTCTCCTTGAGAACTTGAGTGGAACCATCGGCTGCGATCAATTCAATCTTGACTACGCCCGTCTTGGGAATTACCACCGATTTCTCGCTACCGTAGAAATCACCCTCAGTCATATGCGCCACATGGGTTTTAGAATCCTTTGACCATGCGCCAACGGAATGGGGATGCTTTTGGGCAAATTCTTTGACGGCGGCGGCGACACGGCGATCGCTATTGCCTTCACGCAACACAGGATTAACCGCACTGCCCAACACCTTAGAATATTTCGCCTTTATCGCTTTCTCTTCCTCAGTTTGAGGATCAGCAGGATAGTTGGGGATGTTGTAACCCTTAGCTTGTAACTCAGCGATCGCCGCCGTTAACTGGGGCAGGGAGGCGCTAATATTCGGGAGTTTAACGATATAGGCTTCAGGAGTTTTTGCCAAGTCTCCCAGTTCCGTGAGGGCATCGGGTTGACGCTGTGATTCGGTTAAATATTCAGGGAAATTCGCAATAATCCGCCCTGCCAGAGAAATATCTTTGAGTTCAACCTCGATGTCGGCAGCTCTCGTAAATGCTTCGACGATGGGCAGTAGGGAGTAGGTGGCTAGGGCTGGAGCTTCATCGGTAAAGGTATAGGTGATTTTTGAGGTTTGATTGCTCATGTCGATTGGGCGGATTTCTTGCGGATCTATTACAGCTTAAATGATACATGGCTTAGTTAATCTGATTCGTATCGGTTTTATCTAGAAATTAGCCAGCGTATAAGTTATATAATTGTCAATGTTTCTATCTGCGATCGCGCCAGAGTGAAAGTCAATGCAACAAACTATTACCAAAGGTCAAGAATCTATCACCAATATTTCCTTAAACGATGAGGTGCTAAAAATCTTTGCAAAAATGCCAGATGCTCTCAAGATTGAGGTTCTGCATTATGCGGAATATCTATTGAATAAGGGAATGGGGAAATCAGATGACATACCCAAGAAAAAATATAGGCAAGCAGGAACGATGACAGGGCTGATCGTGATGTCAGATGATTTTGATTAGCCATTAATTGTAGCCGATTTTCAGGAATAGCGCAGGCTAAAATTGGCGTGTTTTCAAGCAAAAATATTTATATGAAATTTATCTGGCATGAGTGAATTTCTGGTTCAACTTCAAACCACATTTCCAAATCCATGGTTTAACTACAGTGTGATCGTAATTCTGTATGTTTCTGTTACGCTTTCTTTTAGCTATATCAGATCGTGGTTTATCGCTAACGGTAAAATGCCTCAGGCTGTCGTAGATTTTCCAATCTATGAGACTACTCCAGAAGAATTTGATTCCTTGAGACAAAAGTTTGACGAATTTTTCTAGGATGGGTTAGAGAACGGAATGAGTGAGCTAAGCTTAACGGTCGAACAGCTTAGCTGTATTATTTGCGGTGGAATTACCCAAGTAAAGGTAGGCGGAGGGACGAGACCCAGTCCTATCTATTATGAAATTGATAATCAAAGGCTAATTGAGAGAGAATTATCATATCCCAGTTTGGGTTGCCAAGGTTATAAAATTAGCACAAGAATTATTGAATTTGCAGGAAATATGTGTTTCATCGAATCAGTGGGAAATGATGATAGGTTCCTTTTCCCTACCAGTATAGATCGATTTAGACCTTTTGCGATCCTATGCAATGGCGACAGCAAGAAAATAGAGCATTTTTCTAAAAAAATCACGCTTGTTGAAATTGCAGACGATAAAATTGTGATGAGAATTTGATGGATTTTGGAAGTAGAGGCAATCGTGATATTGGGTTTTGAAGGGGCGATCGCTGTTTGATTTTTGTGGAGAGGCGATCGTGATTTTTAGGTATTGAGGGGGCGATCGCTGGTTGATTTTTTTGTTGGGGCGATCGTGTTAATCTGTAAGTAGAAATTAGGAAAAAAGCTATGACTGCTATAGTACAAGAGCTTCTAAACACCTTTGACAACCTAACATACTCAGAAAGATTAGATTTATTGTCAGAAATTCTGAGGCGCACAGTTTATTTAGACTTTGAGCCATTATCTGATGAAGAATTAACACTAAATGCCGAGGATATCTTTCTAACACTAGATGAAGAAGAATTAGTTTATGAGTAGCCCCAACCGTGGAGAAGTGTGGCTAGTCGATCTTGGCTATGTTGCAAAAGTTAGACCATGCTTAGTTATTAGTATCCCAGCACTAGAAAGCGATCGAGCATTAGTAACCCTAGTTCCACACACAACGAGTTTGCGCGACTCCAGATTTGAAGTAAAAGTCAAAGCTAAATTTTTACGAGAAGGCGCGTTTGACGTACAAAATCTCATCACGATTCCTCATGCCAAACTTTTGCGAAAATTAGGCGAGCTAACATCAGAGCAAATGGAAGACTTAGAAGATGTCTTACTCGTATGGTTAGGATTTGGATCTGAAGACTAAGAATAGAAAACTTTGAAAAAGGTGATCGCTGTTTGATTTTTTGTGGAGAGGCGATCATGATTTTGGGTGTTAAAGGGGCGATCGCTGTTTGATTTTTTGGATTGAGGGGGCGATCGCTGTTTGATTTTTGGTTGAGGCGATTGTGATTTTGGGTGTTGAGGGGGGGCGATCGCTGTTTGATTTTTGGTTGAGGCGATCGAGATGTTTTGGGTGTTGAAGGGGCGATCGCTGGTATAACCCTTCACATTTAACGCACCACGTTATATAATACGAATATAAACCTACTGTTCGTTAGTCGTGATCCGAAGTTTTAAGGACAAAGAAACTCAAAAAATCTTTGAGAGACAGCGATCGCGAAAATTGCCATCAGAAATTCAACAAGTAGCCTTGCGAAAATTGCGTATGCTAAATCAGTCACCCACCCTTCAAGAGCTTCGTATTCCACCAGCAAATCGATTAGAACGACTGAGTGGCGATCGCGAAGGTCAATATAGCATTCGGATTAACAATCCATGGCGTATTTGCTTTGAATGGCAAAATGATGACGCTTTCAATGTGGAAATTGTTGATTATCATTGAGGAATCAAAATGAACGAAGATAAACTTAACCCAATTCATCCAGGGGAAGTTCTTTTAGAAGAGTTTCTCAAGCCGATGAACTTGAGTCAAAATCAGCTAGCCTTAGCCCTTCGAGTTCCCGCCCGACGTATTAACGAAATCATTCACGGTAAGCGCCGAATTACCACAGATACGGCAATTCGTTTAGCGTTCTATTTCAATATGTCTCCTAGATTTTGGCTCGGATTGCAAATGGATTATGATTTAGATATAGCTGAAGATGAGGTTGGCGAAAAGTTGAAAATGGAAGTTGCAGCTTTAAATAGGGTGATCGCTGTTTAATTTTTTGTAGAGAGGTGATCGTGACACCTTACAGGTTTTGAAAATATGCTAATTTAACAAATGTGATGAGATTAAGTTAAATGCCAACAGTTCTGTATTTAAAAGGATGGCGATTTTTCTTTTATTCAGATGAAGGAAACGAGCCAATTCATATTCACGTTCAGAAAGGAGACAGCGAATGTAAATATTGGCTAGACATTGATCTATACGAAATTCGTGAGGCTTACTCCTATGAAATGTCATCACGAGATACAAGGGAAGTCAAGAAAATAATCTTGCAAAACTTTGATGAAATAGTAGATGAATGGCAAACATTCAGGAGTCAACAAAATGGATAAGCAATACAACGTATCGAATATTGATTTTAGTGGCGAGTGGATAATTCTATCGGTTAACGAAGAAACCTATGAAATTCCAATTGCTCAAGCTTCTAAAAAACTCGCTCAAGCAACAGATATTGAACGGAAAATGTACCGTATTTCGCCATCAGGTTACGGGATTCATTGGTATGCGATCGATGAAGATTTAACAACTAAAGGACTTATTAAATTAGCCGCAGTTGCCCAAATAGCTTAAACTATGCGCGATCGCTGTTTGATTTTTTGTGGAGTGGCGATCGTGATGTTTTTGGTGTTGAGAGGGCGATCGCTGTTTGATTTTTTTGGAGAGGCGATCGTGATTTTTGGGGATGAGGTGGCGATCGCTGTTTGATTTTTTTGTTGTGGCGATCGTGATATTGAGGTTTTGATGGGGCGATCGCTGTTTGTTCTTTGGGGAGGCGATCGCTGTTTGTTTTTTGAGGTAGAGGCGATTTAATTGGACTGAAATGTAGTCAGATTTTGTTAAAATAAAAACGTAGATTCATACAACATAATTATGAAATACCCACTTCATACAGTTTCTAAACCCGTGACTGGCAGTGCCGCCAAAAAACTATCAGAAGCTATTAAAAGCGGTGGATTTGTTGCAAATGAAGCTGCTCTAGCTTTAGTGAAACGCATCATGGCTCGTCGTCAAGAAAGAATTGATGCCGCCAAATAGTAAATTTTCTGGTATTGACTTCTCAAATTTACCAATCGAACATCTAACCCCTGACCTCAACATTACTGGGCAAGGCTTTCGGTGTGCAAGGGGTGAATTTGTCACCTATTGGAGGAAAGGAAGAATACAGCGTGAAGTAAATGCTCGAATTAGCCATTGTTGGATTTTGCGCTGTGAAGATGACTTAGCGGGTTACATTACCTTACTTACTGACAAACTCGAAGTTGACGAGCCAATTTTAATTGATGAAGGAGTACAGTATCAGACATTCCCAGCAATCAAAATCGGGCTATTAGCCGTTGATCGCAGAGCTAAAGGAGCAGGTCGGCGATTACTAGAATGGGCAGTCGAATATATTGCTGAGAATATTACACCTCATGTAGGCGTTCGCTTTATAACTGTAGATGCTCTCTATGATTCAGACACAACTCCTCCCTATGACGCATCTGGATTTTACAAAAAATTTGGTTTCCAATTTGTCGATGCAGAAGAATCTTTACCACCATCCGTTCCCTATCGCACCATGTATCTTGATCTCAAACCTTTATTGGATGCCCTGAGTATCCAAATTTAGAGGCGATCGCTGGTTGTTTTTTTAAAATGGCGATCGTGATTTTGGGTGGTGAGGGGGCGATCGCTGTTTGATTTTTGGTTGAGGCGATCGTGATGTTGAGGTTGATGAGGCGATCGCTGTTTGTTTTTTGGGTGATCGCTGTTTGATTTTTGTGGAGAGGCGATCGTGATTTTTGGGGCTGAGGGGGCGATCGCTATTTGATTTTTTGGGACAGGCGATCGTGATTTTGGGTGTTGAGAGAGGCGCTCGTTGGTTGATTTTTTGGAAAGGCGATCGTGATATTGAAGAGTTGAGGGAGCGATCGCTGTTTTATTTTTCTTGAAAAGACAATATCCCAGCCATTAAATTTGTTTTTTGCTAGACTACATAACAGCACTCATTACTTTGAGGTTATTTATGAGATCAATAGAACTACTAACGAAAGAATTATTATCTCTTCCTAGCATTTCTAGAGCGCTATTAGCAGAAAAGCTAGTCGAAAGCCTAGAATTTGACATCGATCCAGCCATTCAGTCAACATGGACAGCCGAAGCAAAAAAAAGACGTGATGCAGTCCGTAATGGTTCTGTTCAAGCAATCGAAGGAGAAGACGCTCTAGCTCAGGTAAGGCGGTTGCTTAGATAATGAAGTATGTATTTCATCCCGAAGCACTAGAAGAATATTCTGATGCAGTTCAATACTACGCTGAACAGAGAACGGAAATCGCACAAGCCTTTATCAATGCAATTGAAGATGCAATTTTTCGGATTAAAGAATCTCCCAATCGTTACCCTGCAATTGACGAAGATATTCGACGATGCATGGCAAGGAAATTCCCCTATGGAATTCTCTATACGATTGAGCAAGATTATATTCTGATCTTAGCCGTGATGCATTGCAGTCGAGAAGTTGGATATTGGAAAAATAGGAAATAAGGCGATCGCTGGTTGATTTTTATTGAAGGGCGATCGCTGTTTTTTTGGAGAGGTGATCGTGATTGTGGGTGTTGAGAGGGGCGATCGCTGTGTGATTTTTTGTGGAGAGGCGATCGCTGTTTGTTTTTTTGAGTGGTGAGTAATTAACGAAAGCAATTTAAGCAATTTAAATTAGGCTTTTGCTTTGTTTCCTAAATAGAGCGGTAACAGTTGGTCTAACTTGTGATCAAAATAGCTTTGATGTGGAAGCCCCTGAATATAATCACACGAAGAACAAGCTGAAAGAGTATCTCTCTGACCAAGCAAATGTTTCAACCGAAATTTCTTTAACTTGTCTCCATTCCAGATATCAAACAATGACTCAGTACGTGCATCTCCCACAATTGTCTCAAGCGCCCAATCAACGCAACAAACAGAAACAAGTCCATTGAAATTAACTACAAGCTTCATAAATGGCTCGGAACAGGCTTTCCGTGAACTAATACGCTCTTCACCAGTCATTCCAAAGTTTGAAGACACTCCAAGAGTTAAGTCACGGTTTGGAGTACTAGACCATCCCATAATAGAATCAATGTGAAAACTATCAGATATTGGAGAGAATTCTTTTGAAAACTGCTCCTTTTCATCGTCTGATAAACCAACATCAACAATCTTGCAATGTATTTTGAGCTCAGGTCGTTCAATACATTTTTGGGTATACATAGCAGCAATATTTGAGCGAATCCTCGCAAATGTTGCCATGGACTTTGTGGTTTTTGAGTAACCTGCATCATCTAAAGCATAAACTGAAATTCTAATTCCATCTAATCCAGCAGTAATTAGCGCACTTGATCGTTCTGGGTTGAGAAGTGAAGCATTTGTGGTGATTTCAACTCTTCCAACTCGGTTGCTAGCCTTTGCATACGCGATCATGTCAGGAAGAGATTTATTTATTAAGGGTTCACCATCCTTATATAAATGTAAAACATTCACCTGTTCAGGAAATATTGCAAGGTCATCAATTAACTTTTGGAAGAGATCTAAGCTCATGATTCCTTTGGGTCTTTTCACTTGATCAAGTAACTCTGCATCTCCAGTCGGACAAAAAATGCATTTAAAGTTGCAGGTATTACTTGGATCTATCATTATTGATAATGGTGTTTCCAATGGTAACAATTCACCAAGAGGACGATTACCCTGTTGTAAACGGGACTTACTATAGCTTTGAATCTTTGTATCTTCCAAAATTAACCCTCTTTTTAGAACTCGATCATTACGCTTCTCAATAGCCAATGCTTTCAATCGTGAAGCGAATGATTAGGCTGAATGATAAACTGTATATTGTTTTGTAGATTACATAATAAATATTATATAATATTGTTAGCTTAAGAAGCAAATAAGGTCATTAGTATTCGATAACCAGATTTTTGCAAGCTAACATCTTTAGAATAGAGTTTTATTTTGTAGAATGCAACCTTGTAGATATTTATTACTTTTCCCGTTATCTTATTGTTCCAGTATAATAGCCAATATTCCTAACTCTACAAACCTTATTCCACCGTTAAGTATTATCATTAAGCAAAACTTATTGCAAATATAGTTAATCCTGAAACTCTTGCCTAGAAAGCATTTCAGAGATGACGTAAAAAATAAGGTTGTTGAGGGGCGATCTCTGTTTGATTTTTTTGGAGTGGCGATCGTGATTTTTGGGATTGAGGGGGCGATCAGTGTTTGCTTTTTGGGTGAGAGGCGATCATGATTTTTGGGGTTGAGGGGGGCGATCGTGATGTTGAGGTTGAGGGGGCGATCGCGGTTTGCTTTTTTATTAAGGCGCTCTAAGTAATGTAAAATATTTTTAATTATCTCGAAACTTTCTGTGGGAGAAGAAAGATATAGCTCTATTTAGATTTAAACGATCGCCTATTTTTAAGAGACAATTTTCAAATCCTGTATCCACAATGAAATTGAAGTGCCATTACAACGGAACTCAGCCCAACCTTCCTGATTTGTAGTGACAGATTCAGAAATATGCTCAGTGATATCAATATAAGTACAGTTGGGATGACCGACATTCATCCATTTCCGACCTTCCTCACTATTGCTAAGCACCACTGCCATACCGCCAGAATGCTCGCGATCGCCTAGCCTTGTCCAACCAATCGTATTGGGATGGTCAAAATAATCAAGCTGCTCACCATAGGCATAGGTTTGTCTCGCGAAAAGGAACTTGTCAAGCAACCATTGATGACTCTCCATCCAAATCTCATACTCGTTACCATCTTTCCCCCGATCTTTGTAATGTGCGCCATAATAATCGGCGTAAAAAATACAGGGATATCCCTCTCGCCGCAACAAAATAAGGGCATAGGCTAAAGGCTTGAACCAAGCCTCGACCACTGATTCTAGGGACTGTAATGGTTGGGAATCATGGTTCTCTACTAGGGTGACAGCGAGCGTAGGCTGAGATTTGACCAATGTATTATCAAAGATTTGGCGGAGATCATATGTTTCGCACTCTTGACTTGCCACATGAAAGTTGTAATGCAAAGGCACATCAAATAAATCAACTTTGCCCTCAGTCACAGAGATGAAATGCTGTAAGGCTTCTAATTCATAGGACCAATATTCGCCCACCGCAAATAGATCGCGTTTCGCATGATCACGCACATGCTCTAACCATTCCTGAAAGAACCCTGCGGATACATGTTTAACCGCATCAAATCGAAATCCATCCACATTGGTCACATCATAATTCCATTCTCCCCAATATTTAAGTTCTCCTTGTACCTCCGAGTTCTGCATATCTAGATCGCAACCCATTAGATAATCAAAATTACCTTTCTCTAGATCTACAGCCTTATCAAAGGACTTCCCTTTAAACAAATAGATTGCATCTTCACCCTCATTGTAGGCGTTGTAATCGATCGCATCAAAATGCCACCAATGCCATTCCATTTGCGAATATTTCCCCGCACGCCCCTCAAAGGTAAAGTGTGTCCAAGCTTTGATTTTTTGGTAGTCACCCACAGGTTGATTGCGATCGGCCATACTCATGGGTGTTGCTTCCACCTCTTCAGGATAGTCAGCCCCCAATTTGTGATTAAACACGACATCGGCATAGATGTTAATTCCTACTTTTTGGGCTACGGCGATCGCATGGATATATTCATCTTTAGTGCCATATTTGGTTCGGACTGAGCCTTTTTGATCGAACTCTCCCAAGTCAAATAAATCATAAACGCCATAGCCCACGTCCATACCGCCAGACTGCCCTTTGTAAGCTGGGGGCAACCATAGCGAAGTAATCCCAATTGTTGCTAATTCCGATGCTTTTTCGGCAACTTGTTTCCAAAGACTGCCATCATTGGGAATATACCAATGGAAGTATTGCATCATTACGCCATTTCTATAAGACATAGTTTAAGCACCATTTATTAACTGTTATTAGCTACTTTATTAAATTTTGTATCGAAATCATGCAAATCATTCAAGTCATTCAAAAAATCAATCTCTGTCCTGTGAGAGTAAATGCATAGGAGTGAAAGGCTTACAGATATGAGAACAAGAAGATAGTTGATAGACAACTTAATTAGATATATTAATTAAATATCTTATAAAAGTATCAAAAATATTTTTATAGCGTATTTCTTAACAAATTATTTTCCAAAATACTCTGTTATATAAATAATATTTCTAAAAGATTATTCGAGCAAATATATTTTTATCTTATATCTTCAGGCAGATGAATAAAAAGTTCAAATAATGCATAGTCATAATGTTAGAAAAAGCCAGATTTTACTAGTTATTTTCTAACAATAATTGACTAATACAAATAAAAATGAGGAAATCAATCATGAGTTTACAAGAACGGGCTAAAGCGGCTGCTAAAAATGTTGAAGGCAAGCTTGAAGAAGCTGTAGGTAATGTCACAGGCGATACTGACAAACAAGTTGAAGGTAGAGCTAAGCAGGCTGAAGCGAATATTCGTAATGCGGCTGAGGATGTTAAAGATAGAGCTAGAGATGTTGCTGATGCAGTCAAAGATAAAGCTAAAGAAGCTAAAGATGCTATCAAATAAATAATTGATGATTATAATTATTCTTGTCTTCTAAAATAGTCAATAATTTATTGAATTTATTGAATTAATTTAGAAAATAAGAATAATTAGACCCTGTAATTTGTATCTGATTATATATAAATAATATCAGGAAAATAATCATCAAAAAGTATCTTGACGGCAAGTATCTTGACGATTGTTGATAATCGAAATAAACCTTATGTTCCATTAAACTTTACTGGTATTACAATGATTTCTCAAATTTACAGTTCTTTATTGACTATTGGCTTGATTGCTTGTTTATCATTTGTCTTGGTATTTGGTTTGGTTATCGATAATAGCTGGGCGAATATTTCTCCACAAATCGCCACGATGGAGCGAGTCAAAGCAGTTGCCAAGGAGCTAGAGGGTAAAACTCAAGAGGCGATCGGTAATGTGATGGGTGATGCTAAAAATCAAATTGCTGGCAAGGCAAAGCAAGTTGAAGCGAATGTGCGGAATGCGATAGAAGATGTCAAAGACAATGTGAAGTTGCCCGAACGTCTCAAGGCTAATGCTAAAAATCTAGAAGGTAAAACCCAAGAAGCGATCGGTAATGTGACAGGCGATCGCATGGATCAAGTTTCTGGCAAGGCAAAACAAGTGGAAGCGAAAACTCGTAACTTGTTGGAAGATGCCAAAGACAAGGTTCAGGATATGTTTCAGTAACCTGTTTAGAGTCTAACGACAGATTAGTAATTACGGAAAAGAACACATGATAGGGGCAATTCATGAATTGCCCCTATTTACAACAAGAAAGGACAGAATTATATGAATTTTATTTGGTTTATTCTGATTGGTTTGGCTGCTGGTTGGTTAGCAGGACAACTAGTTAAGGGCGGTGGATTTGGAATGCTGGGAGACATCATTGTTGGTGTCATCGGTGCATTAATTGGCGGTTTTCTATTCAGCGCTCTTGGTCTATCTAGCGGCGGTGGATTGCTAGGTAGTTTAATAGTCGCCACAATTGGTGCAGTAGTTCTTCTGTTTGGACTGCGCTTAATCAAGTCTGCTTAAAATTAGTATTTACACCAAAGAACGTTAATGTAGTAGAGGCAATTCATGAATTGCCCCTACCATGAATTGCCCCTACCGTGAATTGCCCCTACAAACAAATATATGTTTCAAGTTGTTTTTACGTAAGTCCTAGAAATTTCACGCCACACAATTTCAATTTACAAAACCTCTAGTGAGAATCATGTCTGACGAAATTGATAGAGAAATTAGAGAAGTTAATACTCGAAAAGTTACCCCACTTCCAAATAATTCTGTAAACGGAAGTAGAATTTCTGAGCAACGCACCACTCAAATTAGAGACGACGACACTTCTAATGGAGTGATCCTTGGGGTTGTGATTGTCTTAGCTATTGGTGCTGGTGCGATCGCCTACTTTCTAAACACTCGCCTAGTACCAACTCCGATTGTATTACCGCGAGCTACAGATACTTTAAAAGAAAATAAAACTGTAATCGATCGTAGCACAACCAAAGAAGTCTCGCCTGCTCCAGCGACTCCTCAAATCGCTCCCAAGATTGAAGTGACTTTGCCCCCTGTAACTATTACTCAGCCGCCCGATATAATTATAAGCCCTGCACCAACGACAACGATCATGATTCAACCTGAACCAGTAGCTCCCGTGACTCCGCCTCAGGCAACGACACAACCTCAGAGTGCAAGTCCATCTCCCACTCCAAGTGCTGTTAAATAGAGATAGAAAAACCAGCATTCAACGTTAAACTAAAGATGGAAATAAACATCTTTCTATTGATTGGATGCTGCTGATGACTAAGCGAAATTTGGTTGTTTGTGTTTTTATCGCGATCGCTTGTTTATTCATTAGCGCGATTATGGGGGCGATCGCTACCGCTCCAGTTTTCGCCCAAGATAGTTTCAATATTCAAAACCTTAACAATTTCAATCCTCAAGAACTCCTCCGTCAAGCTTTAAAGTGGATTGAAAACTTGGGATATAGCGGCGGATTTGTCTTTATTCTCGTTTATATGATTGCCACAGTTGCTTTTATTCCTGGTTCAATTTTGACCTTGGGAGCAGGTGTGGTTTTTGGTGTGGTTTGGGGATCGCTCTATGTATTTATCGGTGCAACTCTAGGAGCGATCGCTGCTTTTCTGATCGGTCGCTATCTCGCTAGAGATTGGATTAGTCAGAAAATCGCAGGTAATCAGAAATTTGCCGCGATCGATCGGGCGATGTCTAATGATGGATTCAAGATTGTGTTACTAACTCGTTTATCACCAATATTTCCTTTTAATTTTCTTAATTATGCATTTGGAATCACAGGTGTCAGCTTCAAAGACTATGCGATCGCCTCAGTGGGAATGATTCCTGGAACTGTCATGTATGTCTATATCGGTTCTCTAGGGGGGGACTTAGCGCGTATTGGTAGCGACAATCAACCGACAAATACCACTATCCAATGGATAATTCGGATTGTCGGTTTTATCGCAACAGTTGCCGTGACTATTTATGCTACCCGCATAGCGAGTAAAGCTCTTGATGAGGAAGTTGGTGAATAGCTAATTATTCACGAAAAGAAGTATTTGCCTCAAGGATGGCTTTATCACGAATCCGACAAGAATCGCAGACACCACAAGAAACTTCACCACCCTGATAACATGACCATGTAAGCTCAATTGGCACACCCAAACGCCGCGCCCGTCGGACAATATCGGTTTTAGAATCCATCACCAAAGGCGCAACTAACTGCGGAGCATGACCTTCAACACCGACTTTAGAAGAGAGGGCTGCTAACTTCTGAAATGCTTCCAAATAGTCTGGCCGACAATCGGGATAGCCCGAATAGTCCACAGCATTAATTCCTAAATAAATAGCTTCTGCGCCTTTGGTTTCCGCTAGAGATAGGGCGATCGCGATAAATACTGTATTGCGCCCTGGAACATAGGTAATGGGAATATCATCGGCTTGTACGCCCTCTATCGGTACGGCAATAGTTGCGTCAGTTAAAGCGGAGCCGCCCCATTGAGCCAAGTTTACATCAACAATAAAATGTTCACGAATGTTCAACGCAGTAGCCACCTGTTGCGCGGCAATTAACTCGCGCTCATGACGCTGACCATAACGAAAGGACAAGGCGATCGCTTCGTAACCATCAGCGATCGCCTGAGCCGCCACTGTTGCTGAATCTAATCCGCCTGATAATAAAATTACTGCTTTTTTAAACTGCATTATTTATTTATTAGTAACTCTTCCAATTTATTGCGATCGCGCAGACTTTGATCGTTATCTTTAGCAATGGTTTCGGCTTGATAAAAATCAGCAACTGTTACCAATTTACTCAATTCAGGATTCCATAAAATGTATTTACCGCATTCCAACATATTACTCAGATGCAGCACCTTTACCTGTGAAAGAAATCGAATATTTGCCCTATGACAAGCTTCAAGATTGTAATTAGGGATTCGCTCAGAAAGATGATGAATATTGTGATAGCCAATATCTGCTGAGAACCATTTAAGAATTGTTGGTAACTCTAAATAGCTACTACCCGCGATCGCGCCTAACATATAGTCCCAGCCCTCAGTTTTATGGGCATAAGCTCCTTCAAAGTTATGCTGCACAAAGAAGACGCAGATAAAAATTGCGGCTGCAAAAGTTAAGCTCGTAAAGTAAACGGCAAAAAAGAAACCAACGCCTAGTAAATAACTCAGAAAAACCCAAAGGCTAATCACACAAATATTATTCAGTAACAAATCGACAAATTCACCCGCCGTATACCAATTTCTTGACTTGTAAGAATAGATAATTGCCGATAAACCCATGCGAGGCTGCTTGAAAAAGCAATTAAATAAATGTCCGATAAAATCATAGGTTCCCGCGATTAATGCATATCTTGGCTTAATCGCAAGGTAGAAAAAGCCACCTAAAAACGACATTAATGGGTGTCGCAATATCCCATACATTTTTTGTTGAGAGGCTGTCAGTTTCGCAAATTCTTCAGTAGATATAAACGAAGCTACACCACGATATCGCTCCCAATCACCGTTAGTTTTATGATGATATGCATGACCTCTTGACCAAGGATATTGAGGTATAGCATTAATCACACCAAGACAAAATCCGACCACCCGATTTACCCTTTTAGAACTAAACAGCGAATAATGTCCGCAGTCATGCATCAAAGAAAAGCAGCGCAATGAAAATAGGGTCATTAAAACCATGATCGGTGGCAGAAACCAGAAAGAAATTGCGGCTGTCTTGACAGCTAAAAACCATAAAAGTATATAAGGAACAACGGTATTTAGGATTTGATAAGTAGCCCAAAGATCGTTACTCTTCATATAAGGAGTTAACACAAAATCGGATTTTTTAATTGTGGTTTCCATTCAATAAAGTACTCTTTTAAATAACTATAGGGCTTTTCATCTTACCTACGACAAAATAAAAGCTCAAACCCATACTCTGATTTTTTTATTTAGGAAATGATTACACACTCATATCTTAAACATCACAGCATTTTGTCATAGCATTTTATTTTGGGGCGCGTCGCGCCCTTAGATAAGACCTCTAGAAAGAATATCGGGCAGGAATTCATCCCAGCGATCGCTTACTTGTTTGTAACATTCTGACGGCGAAACCTTTAGATTTTGCAAGGAAAAAATTTCGATTTGCTGATCACTTTTCATTGCCATGATGATCTCTCGATGAGGATCATAGGAGGCGATCGCCTGCATTAACGACGAAATCTGATGCGGATTTATACCCATTTCCAACAAACAGGACGGCGCGGATTCTGTTGCGATAAAGTCAGTCCTAAATTGCCAAATGTGAAAATTTAAGTCAAGCTCAGATGCAGGTGGCTCCACAACGTAGAGTATAACCCCTCGACCGATACTCCTAAACCCCCTCAACGCATGATATCCAATCAGTAAGAAATTATCTTGAATGAACCGAGGTTGCCAAGAACCACATTTCACTCTATATTCGTTAACCCTCATCTATGCCTCGCAGATGAATAAGAACTTGGTTTATGAGCCTCTAAAAGAGACTCCTGTGATTCGGTGGGCATCCTGACTAAGAGATTAATCAATGAAAATCAATCTCATCACAGTTGCGAGACAGCGCTGGGTTCACACCAGACTTTCCCCGTTTCCTCTAGCGACTGCTACTCACTAGAACCGAATCAGGTATCCAACATATCACATTTAATAAACCCAAAAATCGTTTCGGATGGCTTCGCTATCCAAAAGGACTTTTGGGTTTTATGTTTATGTTTGACAGGCTGTCTTTTGACTACCAGAGCAAATGCGGTCATGATAGGCGCAGACTAAAATTCAACTCGACTTAGCGGCTAAAACCGCGTAGGGCATCAGCTAAGGCTTTGCCCTTATTTTTCGTAGATATCCAAGGTTTAAATAAACTATGAAACGCATTTTTTCTGTTTTTTCAATTTTCGCGATCGCGCTAACTCTATTGATGAGTCTTACGTTCACTCAGCCAGCTTTTGCGGAAGTATCTGAGGGTGCAAAAATCTTCAACAACAATTGTGCTTCGTGTCATGCAGGTGGTAGTAATAGAGTAGTTGCAGCCAAAAACCTAAAGAAAGCAGCTTTGGAAAAGTATGGCAAATACTCAGTTGCAGCAATCGTCACTCAAGTAACCAAGGGTAAAGGAGCCATGCCTGCCTTCGGTAAAAAGCTCAAATCTAATGAAATTGAGTTGGTTGCCAATTATGTGATTGAGCAAGCCGATAAAGGTTGGGCTAAGCGTTAAAACTTTATTTTCTATTCAATAACTGCAATTTGCGATGTTTCAAGGAATATTGCAAATTGCAGTTTATTATTTTTTTAGGTGAGCGATATGATTAATCGAAATAAATCTAAAACCAAATTTTCTTCTAAATACATTATTTCATTATTTTCTATCGCTGTGATAATGATGGCAACTACTGAAGCGATCGCCCATGAAGTCAGAACCTCTCAAGAAGTTGGTGGAACAATTCACATCGAACCAAACGATCGCCCGATCGCGGGTAAAAAATCTACTATTTGGGTAGCGCTAACTAAACGCGGTGGTGAAATCATCCCTTACGCAAAATGTAACTGTCGGATGGAGGTGCGATCGCTAAGCGATCGGAGTATTAAGTTTACGGTTGCGAGTCCTTTGGCAATTATTGAGCGTTATTTAGGATTACCGAGTTTAGAGGTTACGTTTCCACAAGTGGGAAGATATGAGCTTAAGTTAAGTGGTTCACCTAGAGATGGAGAGGATTTCGCGCCTTTTGAATTAACTTTCACGACAAATGTAGGGAAATAATTTTTGTACGGTAGTTGATGGGGAAATGTTTACCCAAAATGCGATCGCCTGTTGCTACGTTATGAGTTTTTGCGTTTCGTGGAGGATGGTTGTCATGAGCTTTTCGGCGCGTTGTTTGTGAGAATGCTAGGATAGTAAAATGGACGGTAGTGTTTTATATCAAATCTAGGAGTTTGAAATGGAAACGATTACTATTAAAGTTGATAGTGAAGTAGCCAAAGCTTATCGAGAAGCTCAGGTTAATAAACAACAGCAACTTAGCACGATGATTAAGTTGTTTTTTCAGCCTGATTTGGCTAATAAAACTCTTAGTCAGGTGATGGCAGAGATTGCGGATAAAGCGGCAAAAAGGGGGTTAACTCCAGAAATATTACAGTCTATTCTGGAAGATGATGATGAGTAAACGTTTTGTTGTAGATAACAATATTTTGGTAAGTGCTTTACTTATCAAGCATTCTGCGCCTTTTCAGGTAATTAACAAGATCGAAGAACGGGGTGTAATTTTATATTCGGAAGCAACTCTGTTAGAACTTAATCAGGTTTTAAGTCGTAAGAAGTTTATTAAATATTTTACTGCCGAAGAAAAGCAAGCGTTTATTTTTAAGCTACTTGAGAAGGCTAAATTAGTAAAAATAGAGGAATCTATAAATATTTGTCGCGATCCTAAAGATGACAAGTTTTTAGAATTAGCATTTAGTGGTAAAGCTGATTTTATTATCACTGGAGATCAAGATTTGTTAGTGTTAAATCCCTTTAGAAATATTGAAATTATTACGGCACACGATTTTTTAAGTAGATCTTAAGTAAATCTATTCAAAGGCTTCGCGGAGAACGGTTTGCATGAGGTTTTCGGCGAGTTGTTTGCGGTGTTTGATTTGTTGTTCTAGGCGATCGATGATGTTCATTAATTTATCGACTTTTTGGACTATCGCTTTTTGTTCGGCAAGAGGTGGAAGGGGAATAATAGCATTAATAATCTTATGTAACGTGACTCTTGTAATGGCAACTCCAGACATTGCATCCCTAGTGGAATTGTAAAAAATTGGACTTCTCATTGAATACATTAAGTATTTATTCAAAATCAATGGTTTAAGAAGAGCAACACTAGATAAAAGACTAAATGGTTCTTCCAAATTATTTATAGTGACAATCCCAGTAGTAGCGCCATCTTTGATAAATAAAATATCACCATTTTCTGGATCACATCTTTGAAAAATTTCTTCATGGATAGCCTGATCAATAAAAGTAACATTAGATAAATCAACTCCAAAATCTTTAATATTTTTTGCTGTTATATATTTATATTTGCCTGTATCAGTATTTATCGGAGAATGATGTGTACCATCAGTTATTTTTTTACAGACTTGTCCCAATCGACACCAAACCCAACTATCAGGAATAGAAAATGGAATTTCATCGATCGCTATTTCAGCAAGAGGTTTTTCTTTTTTGAGTTTGCCATCAGCGATCGCCTGTTGTTTTTCGGATTTGATTTTGGCGAGGAGTGCGGCGGCATCGGTGTCTGGATTTCCCTTTTGCATTGGGTTTTCGGTGCGCCATTCAGCAGTAAGTTGACCTGCGATCGCCTCCTGCAAAATCGCCTGTTTCAACTGAGAAACTATATTTGTTTGCTTCTCATTTTCACTAAGAATCAATTTTAAATTCTGATGAACAAGATTAATATTTTGAAAATCAGACTCAGCTTGTTTTAAAACAGAATTTGTTATAACTTTATTTTTTTTATACTCTACAATTTCATCCTGAATTTCTTTAGGACATGAAGGGAATAAAATGCTTGTCATTTTTACCGCATTTACATTAGGCTGTGCAGTTCCATTTTTTAATTCAAGAATCTGATTCCAGAATAAATATGAATTTAAAAACAGATAAATATATTCAGGGTTATAATTGTGAGCTACAGAAAGACGAATTAAGTAACTTGCAAAAACACTATTTTCTTCTATATTTTGAATTAATATAGTTTTTCCAGTAGTTCCGCCTGTTCGAGCGATCAATATATCTTTTTCATCTAATCCATATTTTTCAAGCTCATCACAATCACAAAAAGGCACTGTAGCCCAGTTAATACCATCCTCTTTAATGTCGGTGATTCTTAATAATCTACAATTCCCTGATTCTTGGGCTGAAGCAGTAAAACCATATTGTGTCTTTGACAAAGCTTTTTTGAGTGGAAACACCTGTTTATATTCATTAAAAACAGCCCTCATTAAAGTCGTATTTTCTAACTGATTTAATTCTTCGCTATCAGTTTTAATAAATGTCAGTTTGCGAAATTGAAAATTTAAAGTTTTATCCATTGACTCTTTCCTTCTTTAATAATTCTAAAAGCTCATCACTCTTCTTAAAAGAATCATGCAACATTCCCAACAACTCAACCGAACTATAACCCCGTTCCACTTCCACCACATGAGGATTTTTCACATCCAAATTAAACCCATTCTTCTCCAAATCCGCAAAACTCACCCGCCAAGCCTGCTCACCCTCCTCACGATTCCCCCACCAATCGCGCAACGACTGAAACTCACCCTTCACAATTGGCTTCGTCTTAGAATACGCCTTCACCCCAACAGGCAAACGATGCTCCCAATACCAAACATCCTCAGTCCGCTTACCCTTCGTAAAAAACAACAAATTAGTCGCCACCGAAGCATAGGGTTGGAATACAGAATTTGGTAAACGCACAATCGTATGCAGATTGCAAGACTCCAACAAATGCTGACGGATTCGCGCCTTCACCCCATCACCCGTCAACGAACCATCAGGCAACACGATCGCCGCCCTCCCCCCTTGCCGCAAATAACGCACCATCAACAACAAAAACAAATCCGCACTCTCCGTAGTTCGATAACTCAACGGAAAATTATCCTGTACCCCATCCGTCACCGAAGCCCCAAACGGCGGATTAGCAAGGATCACATGTACCCGATCCGCCTCAGTAATACTCGTATATTCCCGATTCAGACTATCTGTATACTCAATATTCGGAACCTCAATCTCATGTAAAAACAAATTCGTCACCGCCAACATAAACGGCAACGGCTTAAACTCCATCCCCCTAATCGTCTGCTCCAAAGTTTCCAGATCCTTCACCTGATCGATACCCTGCGATCGTAAATGATTAATCGCACAGGTCAAAAAACCACCCGTCCCACAAGCAGGATCTAGCACCTTCTCACCCAACTGCGGATTCACCATCTCTGTCATAAACTCCGTCAGCGCACGCGGCGTATAAAACTCCCCATAAGCCCCCGCCGACTGAAGCTCCTGCAAAATCGTCTCGTAAATATCCCCAAATAAATGCCGATCTTCCGAATTCTCAAAATCAATCTCATTGAGACTATTCAACACCTGCCGAATAATCGTCCCATTCTTCATGTAATTATTCGTACCCTCAAAAATCTCGCGCACAATCCGCGCCCTCTGATTACCCGTACTCAGATCGAGGTTTCTTAAAGTCGGAAATAAATCCTGATCGATAAATTTCTGCAATGCGTCCCCTGTTAAAGACTTTTCTCCATCAGTCATTCCATTTTCAGAAACAGCCCAACTACTCCAACGCAAAGGCTCAGGAACCACCGACACAAAATCATCTTTGAGTAGCTCTAATTCGCGATCGCTAGCATCAAGGATTTTCAAAAACAACAACCAGCCCAACTGCTCAATGCGTTGACCATCCCCCGACACACCCGCATCTTTCCGCATAAAGTTACGCAAAGATTTAATATTACCGCCGAGATTTTTCATTTTTACTCCAATTATGGCTCATGAATTGATTTACAAGACCAAAAATAACCAGGACCGATCGCCAAAATCTGCTCAGTCGGCATAAATAGCTCCCAATGAGCAAGTCCCGAATCATCCTCTAAATCGGGATCTAAAATTAACTGATAATCATCCTCAAAACTCAAAATTAACCGAATCGTATCCGCCTCAATGGTCAGATCCAGTAATTTCTTCTGCTCCAATTGCTTAACAATTTCCTTAGCGATCGCAGTCTGTTCATCCGTATCCGCTTCCGATGTGACGACTAAAACTTGTTTATTATGCTTCACCGTCCAAGGCGTAGCCCTTGCTCCAAACCGCCAACTTCCTTTTAGTAAATGCGCTAATTTGGGATGCTCACAAGGAGTCATTTCACCAAAATCTAATTCCAACTCATCGCCATAACTAAACGAAACTTGATGACAGATTTCCCCAATCATCGGTTGGATAATATTAGGAATAATTTTTTCAATACTTGGCTTAATAATTGGCTTTGCAAATAATAAAGAAGTCGTTACCATGTTTTTAATCCCTTTAAAATTTCCTTAAAAATTCTTCAGCTTTCTCTTGCAGTTCGTCCCAAGTAAAATCTCCTTTAGCATTTAATGTCCCAGTATCACCATTGGCTTTCTCGTTCTCAATAAACTTACCAAATGATTTTCTAACTGGTGGGGACATATCAAATTCTCCAGCGATCGCATTGATCTGTTTAAGATCTCGTTTCTTACCCATTAATATCTACAAACTTGAATCAAATCAAGTTTAACATTCAATATGCAGGCACTTAGATCCCCGACTTTTTCTTTGCAATCACAGATCACTTTTGGCTGTCACCAAAAAAGTCGGGGATCTGGGAATTTACGGTTTTTACTTAAGCGGCTTGATACAACTCAGTCTTCAATTCTCGTAAAACCTCAATATATCCAGACTTACCACCAAATAAATCGATAATCTGTTTCGGTGCGCCATATTTCTTAAAGGATTCTAACTTTAAAACCGATAGCTCCTCTATATTCTCAATTCCATCTGCCGCATACTTCTCTAACAACGTATCTAAAACCGATCGCACCGCCACACCATACTTAGCAAAACAATTACGCTTACGAACATTTTCCGCCCGTTCCTTGCGCGTCAAAGGCGGCTGTCCCCAAGCCACATAACAAATCAAATCAAACAGATCCAAATCCTTCTGAATAGACTTCTGCAAATCCTCCAAGACAATTCCCTGATCCGATAGCTCGGCAATCAAAGCACTCTTTTTATCAGCCTCATCCCAGCTACTCAAGAAATCATCCAAACTGCTAAACTTTCGCAGCAAATTCTGCTTTGTATAGTCCTTCAAACTTGCCGTCACCAAGTCCCCATTGTCATTTAAATACTGAATCCTCTCATTAAGAATTTCCACATTCACACCCGTGATATAGACCTTCTCACGGGGTTCAGAAATAACAGCCCCACCACTAATAATCGTTGGTGTATATGGCACAGCTTGAGCATCCGTGCCAAAATTCAAAACCTCACCTGTCGCTTGATCGATAACTCTCTCCGTAGGAATGCCACTAATATCCTCATCCGTAAACGCCACACCCTCACGCACTTCCTTAATCATCACAGGATCGCCATCAAAACCGCGATCGCTAAATTGATCGGTCACATTCCGAAAGTCCATGATCGTGAAATAACGTTTGTCAAACTGCTCATTAATCCTTGTTCCCCGCCCAATAATTTGCTTAAACTCAGTCGGTGACTGAATATTAGAATCCAAAACAATCAACTTGCAAGTCTGAGCATCCACACCCGTAGTCATCAATTTAGAAGTCGTGGCAATCACTGGATAACGTTCTTCTGGATTGATGAAATTATCCAATTCCCGTTTACCCAGCTTATCCTCACCCGTAATTCGCATCACATATTTATAGTTCTCTCGCACCAGATCGCCTGCTTCGTTAGAAATAGCCTGACGCATTCTTTCCGCATGTTCCGTATCCACACAAAAAATAATCGTCTTCGCATAAACATCCGTCTTTCGCAAATATTCCATTACCCTTTTAGCGACTGCTTTTGTGCGATCGTCGATCACCAAATTGCGATCAAAATCCTTGAGGTTATACAAGCGATCGTCAATAAAATTACCCAACTTATCTCGCTTACCAAACTCAGGGCGATATCCTTCCAAATCCACATTTAAACCAACTCTGATCACTTTGTAGGGTGCTAAGAAACCATCATCAATCCCCTGCTTCAGCGAATAGGTATAGATCGGATCGCCAAAATACTCAATATTAGAAATCTCCTTTGTTTCTTTGGGCGTAGCCGTCAAACCCACATGGGTCGCGGAACTGAAATATTCCAAAATTTCCCGCCATTTGCTATCTTCAGCCGCACTACCCCGATGACATTCATCAATCACGATTAAATCAAAAAAGTCGGGACTAAACTGACGATAGGCATCGAGAATATCATCTTCATAATTGACTAAACCTTGATACAGAGCCAAATAAATCTCAAAGGCAGTGTCAATATTCTTGTTCTTAATCACCGTCATTTTGTTTTTAAAATGCTTAAAATCACCGCGCTTAGTCTGACTGATCAGCGAAGTGCGATCGGCTAAAAACAAAATTCGTTTCTTCGCGCCATTTTTCCACAACCGATGAATAATCTGAAAAGCCGTATAAGTCTTGCCCGAACCCGTCGCCATCACCAGCAATAATCGATCCTGTCCCTTAGCGATCGCCTCCACCGTGCGATTAATCGCAATCTGCTGATAGTAACGCGGTTGCCGCCCCTTGCTATCAAAAAAATAATCAAAACTAGCAATCTGTTCCGCTTCAGGAGTTTCAATCCCCTTAAACTTTTTGTACTTCTGCCAAAGCTCATCAGGACTGGGGAAATTATCCAAACTCAATTCACGCTCGATCGCATCCGAAAAGCCAGATTTATCATGCTCTAAAAATCCATCACCATTCGAGCTAAAGGCAACAGGCAAATCCAAAATATCGGCGTAGTCCAAAGCCTGCTGCATCCCTGCGCCCACAGAAAACGTATTTTTCTTAGCCTCAATAATGGCGATCGGAATATTCGGCTTGTAATACAACACATAATCCGCCTTTTTCGCCTTACCCCGTTGCGTCTGCTCTCCCTTTACATAAATCCGCCCATCTGTGAAATACACCTGTTCCCGCACCTGTTTCCGAATATCCCACCCCGCACGCACTAAAGCAGGCAGAATATACTGCGTACAAATATCTTGCTCAGAAAGCTCCTGCTTACCAGTCATTTGCGAAGTTAATCCGTACTTTTTAGTAATTATTCATTGATTATAAGCCAGTTTTCAGATGAATGTGACAAAAAATAGCGACAATTCAAGAGTAGTGGCAATTCATGAATTACCATTACCTTTCATGAACTGCCACTACCTTTATAGCAATACCCTATTTTTGTGACTTGCCAACTTCGAGATTGATAAATGGAACCGCACCATTTCCACCCAAAACTTGGGGAAACTTACCATCCCATTTCTCGATCGCTTGTTTTTGCAAAAGCTCGGTGGTCAGAGTTTCACGCAGAAGTCGTTGGGCTTCGGCTTGTCCCTTAGCGCGATTGATGGTTGCTTCCGCTTCCTGTTCGGCTTCTCTAGCAATGTAAACTGCTCGTTGAGCGCGTTGCTCGGCAATTTGTTTCTCTTCTACCGCCTTAGAGAACTCAGTAGAGAAGTTCAAATCAACGACACTAGTATCCAAGACGATAATGCCATATTTACTCAAACGCTGACTCAACGCTTCATCAAAATCAAGTTTTAGCTCATCCCGTTTAGTGATCGCCTCTTCCACTGTGCGTCTGGCGGCGGCGACTTTAAAGGACTCTTGAGTTTGAGGAGCAATGATTTTGGAGACGATGTTTTGTAAAGTGCCTTGAGTACGGCGAATGGTTACGACTTCAATGGGATCGAGACGAAAGTTAATCGCAAAACTCGCGGTAAGCTGTTGCAAATCCTTTGTAGAACTTTGGGCTGGTACTTCAAACTTCTGCACTGTCAAGTCATAAACATCAACCTGTGAAATTACAGGCGGCTTAAAGTGTACACCCTCAAGCAATACGCCATCTTTGGCTCCTCCCAATATACTTAATACACCTGCTTCACCAGGGTTAATGATCACGAATGAGTTAAAACTGATCACCGCCAGAATTCCTAATATGGCAACTAGGATGAAGGACTGCCAGTTTATTTCTTGGTCTTGCATTACTTTTTCCTATTTTTTATTCTTATTGATCATACTCCCTTCTTACTAGACAAATAGGTACTTCAACCCAAGAAATAGTGGTTAAAGCAATGTTATTTCTAAGATGACAAGGGAGTTTTGCTAAATTTCCAAGTCCTAATCAACAAAGTCCCTACCGTAATTACAGTACATAAAATCGTCAAAATCCAATTCTTTGGAGTCCATTCCATAGCACCGAGATAGTTAGAGCCGATCGCAATAGTATGCACTGAGGCAAGTACCAAGGCGGGAACTGAGAGCAAATGCAAATAACGCCAAGCTTTACCGAGTTTATTTACCATCCAATCGGAACTGGTGAGGGCGGCGGGAGTCATCAACGCGATCGCGATCGCCCCTAGCCAGATGGAAATTTGGTGCTGCGGAACCATAAAGGATAAAGCATCAAAGTTCCATTGGAAAGTATGCTCGACTTTGTGGAAGGAATGGGCAAGGGAGAGAATAAATGCACCGACACCAATCGCACGGCGATAGATCATTAATCCTGAACAAGATTTAAAAATTTGACTAATCGGACGAGCGGCGAGGGCAAGAATTAACAAAATCAAACCCGCATGACCTGTATAATCGACCATATCACTCGTTCGTAATAGCGTTAAAATGCCAATGGTAAGCGTAATCCAGCCACCTAATCGAAATAACTGACTACGGCGATCGCGGCTTAAGAATCCTGCAAATACGCCAATCCCCAGCATCGATGGTAAAGTTCCCAATCCAAAAGCGAACATTGTCAGCGCTCCCTGCATCATGTCCCCTGTTTCCGCAGCCTTGATTTGAGCAGTGTAGAGAAATCCGCAGGGAATTAATCCCCATGTCATCCCTAGTAAGGCAGGTGTGAGTGGATGAGAATACAATGATAATTTCATCATCGCATTACTCAGTCGTTGATGGAGTCCAACCAAAGCCATCGGATTCAGAAAGGGAAGATTGGGTAGACCTTCGGGCTTGATCTGAATAATTCCCATCCAGACTAATAGAACACCTGTCAAAATCGCCAACCATCGCCGCAAATCGCTCTCAATCCCTGCAAATTGTCCACTCGCTACCAGCACTGACCCGATCGCGCCAATAAAAGCCCCTGCGATCGCATAGCTAAAAATTCGCCCAATATTGAGCAAGGTATGAAAATACAAATGCTGTCGCCAATTTCTAGAGTTATTTTTAGGATTATCTTTGGAGTTACTTTCTTTACCTGAAAATGAGAAAGCCACGGTCAAGGGACCACACATGCCCACACAATGACCAAAACTTCCTAAAAAACCTAAAGCAGCAACAAGGAATAAATCTAACATCACTAATCTATAGTCTACCTTCAGCCGATTATTTGTCAATCGTCTTGTCAATTGTCAGGGCAATGTTGATCGAGGTTGGCTTTAAAGATGGTCAGGATGTGAAGCAGGGTGATTTAACTTGCGATCAAAATATTTGTGCTGCAAATCTGGTTACGATTGTTTGGTAGTTTGACTATGGTTAATTAACTAAACTGGATAATTTTGCCTCGTCTAAAGCCACACCTCGGCGCTGCAAATATTGACGGAGATTAATTTGAATAAATAAATCTTGAAGTTCTTCGGCAATTTCGGATGGTGGATTGCCTGATAGAGCTATTGCAATTAGTCTATTAGCCATCTCTAACTCGCCACACTCGATCGCTAAAGATGCGGCGCTACGATGTAAAACCGAACGGGTCGGTTCAGATTCCCAATGACTAGCAATTAAGGCGGCGGCGCTTGATTCTTTGGTAAATGCTTGTCTCCGTAGATGATTAGATTGCTCTACTTCACCTCTGAATTTAGCCACTTGAGCCAATTCTGCTAAGTCCATTGCTTCTCTATGTAATACATTAACTTGCGTCATTTTTTTGCTGTGATTACTATTGGTTTGCTAAATTCAACTACTACAACATAAGCAGGCAGTAAGCCATCAGAAGGTTTAGTCTGTTCTAATTTCTGCTTGAGTCTGATATTGATGCGTTTTTCGTCACCTGCCCGAATACCTGATATTTCCAATCTTGCTTTATTTTGAAATGGAAGTGGAGAATCATCATTTTCAGTTCCTAGCCAGTAATCAAATCCTGTACCTTTGCGCGATCGCTCAATAACCGTAAAGTCTGTAAGCCTAGTAATAATCATAAAAGCAATACCGTAAGCTGCTTGCTCTGTTGTATATTCTAAATCATTCCAACATCGAAGCATCTGCGGTGTTACGGGTTGCCAATACAATTTAAATGTTGCTTGAAAGTCGCCTTCAACTATAAGGTTTATGCCTTGAGGATGTCCGCGATCGCTTAGGCAAACAGCACAAGCTTCGGCTAAGGTTGCCCCAAAGACAGGAGTAATCGCTGGGAATCCTTTAGCCAAGTCAGTTAAAATTATCGAGTCAGAAGTTTTGGAGTCCATATCAACTATAGTGTCGGACTTAAGTGTATCTTAATGATAAACACCTATTTATTTTTAAAGTCGCCAATATTTGCTTCCCTATAGTCGTGATATTTTCTTTAGTCTTAAACAAACATGAAAATCAAAAGTTTTACCTTTGCAAATAACACGCAAAACTGGCAGATAAATGAAATTAGATTTGATAATTTGAACTTGTTAGTTGGCATCTCTGGCGTTGGAAAGACAACCATTCTGAAAGCACTTGTTCTGATTTTTAATGTTGCACAGGGTAAAGTCCTCCCGTTAGAAAATCTAGCGTGGGCTATTGATTTTTCTCATTTAGGGCAAGATTACAGATGGGAAATAACAACAAATTCTATTCAAGACTCGTTCTCAAGTGAACAGATACGAGTCGAAATTTCAGAAGAAAAGCTCATTAAATTTGAAGATAACGCAGAAATAGAGATTTTACATCGGAGCAAAACAGAGTCAAAATTAAACGGAGAAAATTTGCGGAAGTTCAAGAAAACTGAAAGTGCGATCAGTCTTTTAGCAGAGGAAGAATCTATAGCGCCTATATTTGAAGCATTCAAAAGATTTATTGTTAAAGTCATACCACAAGAACTAATTCCGTCAATTGGAGTTGATCCCAGCAATATGCATATAGATTCTGAGATACAAGACTCTAATTATTTTATTCATCTAAAAGAATTCAAAGATATGGCAGTAGATGCTCCTACAGTACTTACGGCTTACTATCTAGAGAAGAACTTCCCTAAAGCTTTTGATGAAATAAAAGATGTTTATACTGGAATATTTCCTAATGTAAAAGATATCAGAGTTAATGCTAAGCTAGAGTCCGATAACAAATATGCTCTTCTAATAGAAATTGTAGAGAGAGGTTCAGAAGACTGGATTTCTCAGTTAGCAATATCGTCTGGTATGTATCGTGTATTAACTTGTTTAATAGATATTTTAGCTGCACCTGATGAATCAGTAATTATCATTGATGAATTTGAGAATAGCTTAGGCATTAACTGTATGCCACAACTAACAGATTTTATTCTAGACAAATCGCCTAATTTACAATTTATTCTGACCAGTCATCATCCCTATATCATCAATAATATCCCTTGGGAAACTTGGCAATTAGTGAGCAGAACCAATGGCACAATAAAATCTAAAAAAGCTACAGATATTCCTGAACTTGATACAGCATCTAGTTTAGACAAGTTTACTCAACTAATTAACTTACTTGAATATGACGGTGAAACAGCGTGAATCTTTTGTTCTTAGTTGAAGGGGCAATTACAGAAGATCGGACATACAGAGCATGGATATCTCATCTATTTCCCCATCTCAATTTTGCAGCTAAGCCCGAAGACGCAATAACCAACTCATATCGAATTATCAGAGGTAATGGCTATCCCAGCATATTTAGTGCCTCAAAAATCTATGGAAGTATTTCTCCTCTAGAAGCTTGCTTAAATGACATCAAAAATTATAACAACGTAGACCACTTCTTTATTTGTCTAGACGCAGAAGAGGATACATACCAAGCTCGCTTTGATGAAATTAATGTCAGACTTGAAAGCCTAAAAATTAAAGTAGGGATTGAGCCAAGCCAATCAACAGAATTTCACATCATCATTCAAAATTGTTGTGTCGAGACTTGGTTCTTAGGTAATGCCGAAATTCCAATTAAAAATACCCCTAAGCAACGCAAAAAATTCTCAGATTTTCAAACTCATTACAACATCTTGGTTAACGATCCAGAATTAATGATTGATCATCCCCCTAATTATTACCATCGTACAAAAGCAAAATTTCACAAAGCTTATTTAAAAGAATATTTGGAAGAGTTTGGCTTGCGTTATATCCAGAGCAGTGCAACGATAATTACAGAAAAAGAGTATTTAGAAGCGCTGATAGAACGATGTAAATCGACTAATCATTTATCGAGTCTGAAGTATTTATTAGATATCTTGGACAAGATGTAGAAAAGGCGATCACTGTTTGATGTGGGAAATAGGCGATCGGGTTTGTGGAATAGTTACTTAAAAATAGAGCAAGATATATAATAGCTAGAGCATTGAGTGGGCGCTCGCATACTTTAGAGTCAAAAACAAATGACACAAGCTTTAATCTCAACAAAATCATCAAATCTATACGACCGTGATTTCTTGTTATGGACAGAAGAAACAATTGCCCATTTATACAGTGGTGACTTTAAACAACTAGATATTAATAATTTGATTGAGGAGATTGACTCATTGGGGAAAGCTCAAAAAAATGCACTCAAGGGACAAATTCGCGCCCTCATCGAACACATTATAAAACGATGCTATGTCGATATGCCACTGGAATACAACGGGTGGGAACGAACAATTCGCAATATTCGACCTGAAATCGAGGATTTAATTGAAACTTCTCCCAGTTTACAGACCGACTATTCAAAAATTCTTGATACGGTTTATCAACAATGTCTCAAAAAACTACGTCCAGAATATAAAACAACGAAGTTCCCAGAAACATGGCAATTTAGCAGATCACTTGACGATTTGCTAAATTTGGACTTTTGGGAAGAAAACTAAAATCCCTCTAATTTTATCTAATCGCTATTTGATGTTGAGATTTAGGCGATCGCCTTATTAGAATATGAATCACCTGCTTGGCATTTCTTAGTCTAAAATCTAGATAAATCGAGATCGAGCTTTAGGATTTTCTGAGCGAAATTAGCATGAACACAATCCAGCCGCCTGCAAAAAAGATTAGTACATTCGAGAAATTGCGGCAAGCATCCGACTTTACATTAGCGGGAGTTGAAGATTCCATTCCGTTAAGGATTCTGGTGCAGATTTTCGTATTCATTAGTATTGGGACAATGGACTCAGTCGCGAGTACGAATAACAGTACTTGGGCGATTCCCCTCAGTGCGATCGCCGCAGTCTGGGCTTGGTATGCAAGGCGCAAACGGAATGTACTGGTGAAACTATTCATTGCGATCGCCATGATTGCGATGTTGGTAGTGTTTCTTCGGGATATCGTCAGCCAAGCGGAAGAAACAAGGCTGTTATTAGCAGGACTGTTAATTCAGTTGCAGGTTCTGCACAGTTTCGACTTACCGCGTCGCAAAGACTTGGGCTATTCAATTGTGATTGGCTTGATCCTGATGGCTTTAGCGGCGACCTTGAGTCAGACTATGCTTTTCGCAATTTGGCTGCTCGCCTTTTTGTTGGTGGGCATTCCGATTTTACTCCTCGATCACCGATCGCGTTTGGGGGTAAAGACCATCAGCTTTCAGCCCGAAAAAATGGGGATTTCGCCATTACCTTTAGCGGGATTAATGGCGATCGTCATGGTATTAGGCTTAACGATTTTTGCTTTTTTACCACGCTTACCTGGTTTTCAGTTACGCAACTTTCCTGTCAGTGTCAATCTGCAAGTAGAAAGAAAAATTCCCCGTGGCGGGATTTTGACCAGACAGCAACAACAGAATCAACAGCAACAGCAGCAACAATCTGGCGCTAATGGAACTGGAGGGAATGGAACAAGCGGAACTGGTGGCAAGGATGATTTAGAGTCTTTGCCGCCTCTGTTTGCGCCTGAAATTGATACGGTTTCTGATGGCGCTAAGCAAGTAGGTAAAAAGCGTGAACCAGAGCTAATGATGCGGGTGCGATCGCAAGCTGAGCTATTTTGGCGAGTGATGGCTTATGACGAATATACGGGCAAAGGATGGAGAATTTCTCGCAATGCTCCCAATCAAATTAATACGATTCGCCGTAGTCCGTTTAGTTATGAATTTTTCTTGCCAACTCCTATCTATGGATTGCTCGGCAATAAACAGACTTTCAAGCCTGCGAGTTTTCAAGAAGTAGTCCAAACCTATACGATTACCTCGCGCAATTTTCCTAACCTCATCCCGATGGCATCTGTACCCAACCGCGTCTTTTTTCCTAGCGAAGAGTTAGATATTGATGCAGAAGGGATAGTGCGTGCGCCGTCGCCTCTACCACCAGAACTGACCTATACAGTAATTTCTAATGTGGTGCAGCGCAATCCTCAACAACTCAGGCAACTGCCCCAAGAATATCCCAAACTAATTCGTAATTTTTATTTGAATTTACCTGCGGGGCTTTCACCACAAGTACGAGAGACTGCCTTAAGTTTTCTGGAAAAGGCAAAAACAGCCGATGGTCAGCCGATCGCTTTCAATAATGCCTACGATGCAACAGTCCAAATCACGCAAAGCCTGAAGCAAAAATATGCGATCAAACCACTCAATTTTGATACAACGAAAGTTGATCTCGCAAAAGGTGATCTTGTCTCCCAATTTGTAGAACAGGGCGGCGGCGAAGAAAGTCATTTTGTCTCCACTCTGGCGGTGATGTTGCGATCACTCGGTATTCCCAGTCGCTATGTAGTCGGTTTTGCCCCAGGCAAATTCAACCCATTTACAGGGCTATATGAGGTACACAATATCGATACGCAGTCATTGGTTGAAGTTTACTTTCCTGTGTATGGCTGGCTAGCTTTCGATCCCGTCCCCTATCGTCCCCTATTTCCCCCATCGATCGAAACCAGTCGCACCTTTGGTGTGATCCAGACCATATGGAATTGGATCGCCAACTTTATACCCAGCCCAGTTAATCAATTTTTCTCTTCAATATTTGACAATATTGGCAAATTTTTAGGTGGTGTGATTAACTGGCTATTTGAAATGGGTTGGGCTGGCTTAGGAATTGGGCTAGCAATCGTCTTTGGCATAGCCATTAGCCTTTGGGCTTTATGGCAATTCGCGCTCTGGTGGTGGCAATTGCAGCGACTCCAAAAAATGCCGATCCCCCAACGCACCTATCAGCAAATGTTGCAATGGCTCTCAGAACAAGGTAAACCCAAGGCAATTCACCAAACGCCCCAAGAATATCTGGTAAGTCTCCGCGATCGCGTCTCTGACCAACAAGCATCAGCGATCGCCCAAATCACCGAGATTTATCAAGACTGGCGCTATGGTAATCTGGCGATCGGCTACAGCGTCACCCTAGAGCTAAAAATGCTTCTGCAACAATTAAAAAGAAAGATTTAGATGAGTTAAGCAATGCTTATCTTATAGAACAAGGGGCTTAAGCCCCTTGTCTGTAAAAAACTTAGTATAAAGTTTTGTGTTTTTATTACAAATTCTTGGCTCCTTCACCGCTTTTGGTAGACTAGATGGCGATATATTAAATTTCCTATTTAAATTATGAGTGTAGTTAGTCAAGTTTTAGAAAGAGCCGACGAAGAACTGCGATATCCCAGCATCTCTGAGTTGCAAAGTGTCCAAAATTTTCTTGCCACTGGCGCTCAAAGAGTGCGAATTGCTACCGTCTTAGCTGAAAGCGAAGATAAAATCGTCAAAAAAGCGACCACAGAACTATTTAGAATTCATCCTGACTACATTGCCCCTGGTGGCAATGCCTATGGTCAGAAACAACGCAGCCAATGCTTGAGAGATTTCACATGGTACATTCGCCTCACCACCTATGGGGTATTGGCAGGCGACAAGGAGCCAATCGAAAAAATTGGGATCATCGGCGCTCGTGAAATGTATAACTCCCTTGGTGTACCTTTGGCTGGCATGGCGGATGCAATACGTTGCCTAAAAAATGCCTCTCTAGATCTGCTCAGCAAAGAAGATGCAGCAACAACCGAGCCTTATTTTGATTACATTATTCAGGCGATGTCCTAATCATTGTTATTAAATAGCTGGTTGCAATTAAATATAAAATGTTTGTGGTACGGGCATCTTGCCCGTCAACAGGCTAGAAGGCTGTTACACTATCTAACAATTAATTAAGCCTACCTACTTAGCCCTATAACAATAAACCTATGAAAGCGCCGCAAAGCGGCGCTTTTGTACTTTTAAAAACGATCTACTAACTTATATTTCACATCATGATTGGGCTTGACTCCTTCACCGCAAGTACGCGGAGTCGGTAAAATCTTGGTCGGATTGGCAATACCTTGAGGATCGAAAACATCGCGAACCCATTGCATCGTCTCCAAATCAGATTCGCTAAACATCTCAGGCATATAGCACTTCTTGTCAGCACCAATCCCATGTTCACCCGAAATACTTCCCCCAACCCGCACACAGAGTTTGAGAATTTCGCCACCCAGCTCTTCTACCGTTTCTAAAGCACCAGCTTCGGCATTGTTGTATAAAATCAATGGATGCAGATTACCATCCCCCGCATGGAAAACATTGGCAACATAATAGCCATATTTCTCGCTCAGGTTCGCAATCTCCTGCAAAACATAGGTCAGTTTTGTCCTTGGAATCACGCCATCCTGCACATAGTAATCAGGACTGAGCCGCCCCATCGCCGCAAACGCCGCTTTCCGACCTTTCCACAGTCTGAGGCGTTGTTCAGGATCGATCGCTGTGGTCACATTTCGCGCTCCATTTTGATAACAAATCGCCTCGATGCGTTTAGCGCTTTCCGCAACTTCTATCTCTAATCCATCAACCTCAATAATCAGAATCGCGGCGGCATCACGGGGATAACAATTTGTTGCCACGGTATCTTCCACAGCGTTAATGCTCATGTTATCCATGATTTCCATTCCCCCAGGAATGATTCCTGCCCGAATCACATCGGATACGGTTGATCCTGCGGCTTCGACTGTAGTGAAATCAGCCAAAAGAACTTGAATGGATTCTGCTGATTTTAGAATCTTGAGAGTTACTTCGGTAGCAATGCCAAGAGTGCCTTCGGAGCCAACAAAAATACCTGTGAGGTCATAGCCTGGGCTTTCGGGAATCTTGCTACCGATATCCTTAATTGAGCCATCGGGAAGAACAATTTTTGTGCCGAGGACATGATTGGTAGTAACTCCATATTTCAGGCAATGCACTCCGCCTGAGTTTTCAGCGACATTACCACCGATGGAACAGATAATCTGGCTCGATGGATCGGGCGCATAGTAAAATCCTGCACCACTGACAGCTTGAGTGACCCAGTTATTAATTACCCCTGGTTGGACAACGACGCGCTGATTGGCAAAATCCACTTCTAAAATCTTTTTCATGCGTGAGGTAACTATCAGCACCGAGTCTGGCAATGGTAACGCGCCGCCCGATAAACCTGTCCCCGATCCTCTGGCGACAAAGGCAACCTTATAGCGATCGCATATCTTGACAACTTCTGATACTTGCTCAGTCGTGAGGGGCAGTACCACGATCGCAGGTTGTTGTTTATAACTGGTGAGTCCATCGCATTCATAGGCAAGTAATTCTTCACGAGTACGCACGACATAGCGATCGCCGACTACTGCGATAAAATCTTGAGCGATCGCTTGCCAATCAATAGTTTGATTTTTAATAGTTGAATTTTTCAATGCAGAAACATTAGGACTTGTGGCGATCGCGGTCATATTTTGTCTAGGTAACGACTAGGACGATTTTATCGCAGTTATAGATAGTTGACTGTAAATTTCAGCATTTTTGTCTTGTGCTTGGCGAAGATCGTACTGTGTCTGTAGGTTTAGCCAGAACTGAGCGCTATTTCCAAAATAGCGCGATAAACGGATGGCTGTATCTGCGGTAATACTCCTCTTTTCAGCCAAAATCTCACTAATTCGCGTCTGGGCAACGCCAATGTCCTTACTCAACCGATAGGGAGTGATATCTAACGGTTCCAAGAATTCTAAAAGGAGAATTTCGCCTGGGTGAATATTTGGCAAACGATTATTATTGATCATATTTTCTTTAGTGGTAATCGACAATTTCAACTTGATCGACATTATTGTGATCTGTCCAGACAAAGCAAATTCGCCATTGGTTATTAATGCGGATGCTATATTGACCTTGACGATCGCCAGCTAATTTTTCTAATCGGTTGGCAGGTGGGACTTGCAAATCATTGATTGATGTTGCCGCATCTAAGACAAGTAGTTTTCGTAAAGCCGTTTTTTGAATATCTGGTGGATACTGGCGAGACTTATACCCCTCAAAGAGAAGCTTTGTTTCGCTAGATCTGAAATTTATAATCACAATACTACTGCATAGAGTTACTATCTTGAAACAGTAGTATCATAATCTAATAATCAAGATGTAAAGCGTTGGTCAAAATTATGGCTATTTTTGCTGCTGTTCAAACTCCTGAAAGAGTGAAAGATACCGTGCGGGAAGTAGTACGCAAGACTTACCCTAAATATAAGGTCATTGTGCTAGACGATGATTTCAACACTTTTGAGCATGTCGCGAATTGCTTGATGAAATACATCCCCCAAATGACAGAGGAGCTAGCGTGGGAATTAACCAATCAAGTCCATTTTCAAGGCTTAGCGATCGCATGGGTTGGACCATTAGAACAGGCTGAGATGTATCATGAGCAACTGAAGGAAGCTGGACTGACGATGGCTCCCCTCGAAGTGGAATGACAGTCACCCATTAGCATGATTCTCTAGATAGAAAACCAGTTCAAAAGCCTAGAAATCCTATCTATACTTAAGTTTCAGGCATTTTCATCCTTCAGGAACAATGGGAACTATGCCAATTATCTCCAGTCAGAAGAGGCATAGTTCAAAAGGAAACCAAACTCATGAAATCTCTCACAAAAATCTATGTAGGTGTCGCGATCGCCACAGCCGTTATGACATCCTTTAGCGCGATCGCCTCAGCCGAAGTCGTCAAACTCCCTGGAAGCTACATCGGTGCTGGCATCTCCGCCCAAACTTTGTCGAGTGGTACATCAGGAAGTGGGAACTCGGTAGTTGGTGCAAACATCGCAGGACGATATAAGTTTGATGATGTACCCGTTTCCGTCCGAAGTTCTGTTCTCTTTGGTAATGGTGGCACATCCGTAGTTCCGACAGTTTCCTATGATGTCCCCTTAGGCGATCGCACCAATGTCTATCTCGGTGCTGGTGCTTCAGTCAAGGTTGGTGGTGATAGCAGCTTAACGGGTAATCAAACTGCATTTGCCTTACAGCCTGGGGTAGAGGTTAGCCTCAACAAGAATTTACTCGTCTATGGAAATGCAGTAATTCCATTTAATGGTCAAACCGACGGTTCCGCAGGGACTTCTCTGCAAGCAGGTTTAGGTTTCCAATTCTAACCAGTAGGGGTAATTCATGAATTACCCCTACTGATTGAATACAGCCTAAATACAGCTTTAAAGCGGCGCAATGCGCCGCCTTTTTTATGCTTCCCAAAAACGACAACCTTGACAAGGACCATTAGGATTTACGGCGCAGCGAATCATTTCCGAACTAGCATTATATCGACAAGTTTCATCACCAATAATCCAACGCCCATCCCGAAAACTTTTTTCTAGGGTTTCAGGAGCAATCTGGACATACACGACAACACTAAATAAGTTGTATTTCCCTCTCCGAAATTGATAGCGATGGCGACGCTCTAAAACCATATAGGTTTTGCCTTCTAAATCAAGATAATTACCCGTTTGGGGAGTCCAATCCAAATATATTTTGCCTAAAGTGCTTTCAGGATGGAATGTGCGAACTTCTGTTGGTATTGTCGAGATTTCCATAGGATTAATTTTTTGATTTTATAGAGCTTCTAGAGCGCAATATTCAGCGATCGCTTGGGGATAGATAATATGCTCTTGAACTTGAATACGTTTTTGAAGATCTTCTAATTGATCGTCAGGTAAAATCGGCACAGCCGCCTGTTTAAGAATTTTACCGCTATCGACTTCGAGACTCAGCAAATGCACTGTGCAGCCCGTAATTTTTACACCATAGTTAAAGGCTTGGGCGATCGCATGAATACCTTTAAAACTTGGCAATAAACTGGGATGAATATTGAGAATTCGTTCAGGAAAAGCATCGATTAAAACTTGAGTGACAATTCGCATCCAGCCAGCCATAATCACCAAATCAACTTGGTTATCTTTGAGAATATCGATAATTGCCAGATCTAGCGCTTGGCGAGATTTATAATCGCGATGATTAACGAAAATGGCAGGAATACCAAATTTTTCCGCCCGTTGTTTGGCAAATGCGTCAGGTTCGTTATAGATCACAACCGCAATTTTGGCGGCTAATTGTCCATTTTCAATCGCTATGGCGATCGCCTCTAGATTGCTACCACTACCCGAAGCGAGTACGCCTAAAATTTTGACTGAATTAGGATTAGCGGCATTTGGGGAATCGGACAAAACTGGTAAACTCACGAATCTTCCAACTCTCTAGACAGATACAAACAACTCAAAAAACAAAAAGCGTAGACTCAAGTTTACTATATAGGAGCGGTGGTTCGCCCCACCTCTAGTTTTGCCAATAAGCCTAGTTCGCCATGACTCGTTTACTATCAGCACCAATTTCTAGTCAGGAATCTCGCGATCGCCATCCTACTTATCCCCTCAGCATTGCACCGATGATGGATCGCACCGATCGCCATTACCGATATTTTATGCGTCAGATTACCAAGCGGACTCTGCTCTATACCGAAATGGTCACGAGTGGAGCGATTAAACATGGCGATCGAGATTATTTACTGGGTTTTTCACCTGTGGAAAACCCGATCGCTTTGCAAGTGGGAGGCGATAATCCCCTAGATCTCGCAGAATGTGCGCGAATTGCAGAGGCGATGGGCTATGACGAAATTAATTTGAATGTGGGCTGTCCCAGCGATCGCGTCCAGAATGGAAATTTTGGGGCTTGCTTAATGAAAACCCCTGATCGCGTAGCGCAATGCATTGAGTCAATGAGCGCCGCAACAAATATTCCTGTATCAGTAAAACATCGCATCGGTGTAGATGATTTAGATAGCTATGAAGATATGCATAATTTTGTGCGGATACTTTCGGATGCTGGTTGTCAAAGATTCTCAGTTCATGCCCGCAAAGCATGGCTCCAAGGCTTAAGCCCCAAAGATAATCGCGAAGTCCCGCCCTTACGTTATGGCGATGTCCATCGCTTGAAGCAGGAATTTCCCCATTTATTTATTGAAATTAATGGCGGATTTGTCACTCTAGAACAAGCTCATGAACAGTTACAGTCCGTTGATGCGGTGATGATCGGACGAGCCGCCTACGACAATCCCTATTTATTTGCTACCTGCGATCGCGAGTTTTTTGGAGATGAGACTCCTATCCGTAATCGGATCGAAATTGCGGAAGCAATGATCCCATATATTGACGAATGGAGAGGCAAAGGATTGAAGTTAAATAAAATTACGCGGCATATGCTGCAATTGTTTCACGGGCAAGCAGGTAGTCGGATCTGGAAGCGAATTATCACTGAGAAGTCTTGCATTGTTGGCGCTGGGTCAGAAGTAATTCGTGAAGCGATCTTATCGATCTAGAGTTTTTCAAATGACTAACCTTAAAACGTTGCGAGCGATCGCTATTTAGCCATTGTCCAAATAAAGATATCTCCTTCATGAACCAAATGTTTACTGTTTGATAAGCTTCACGGGTTGACCATCAGCTTGTAACTCTTTGCCCTCTTTGCCATCCGATGACAATGTATAAAGTTGCTTAGGAGCAGTTTGAGGTGGTTTCTCACCATTGACTGTTGCGACCTGAGAGACTACCTTGCCATATTCAATTGTGATTTTACCAGTCATTGTAATTACTTGAACTTCATCACGGATAGAAACTGCCTTGAGACTAGATTCAAAAGTACCGTCAGATTTAATGATCCACATACCCGTAACCGACTTTACGCCTTCTTTTTTAGCATCATCTAAAACTTTAGGATCTAAAACAACTCTGTATTTCCCCACGATTTTATTTATCGTTATTTGACTGGGGGCTTCCATTGCAACTTTAGAAACTTCTGGTGGGAGATCGGTAACTCTTGGAATCGGTGGTAGAAAATCGTTACTCAATCTATTTATATGCTTCATAAACTCTTCTAAATATTTTGGGTTTGAAGTCAAGGTTTCTGAGGCTTCAAACCCAGACATTTCCAGCAATGTCGTGAAACTCTCTTTGAAAATAGCATCTCCCTCATGCACCAAAGCCTCTTGCAACTCTAAACGGCAATTTTCGGTAACTAGACGATTTAAAATGATTGCAACTTTTTCGTTGATTTCATCTTTTTGGTCAGGAGTAGCTGATATTACTGATTTGAATGCTGGATGATCTGCAAATAGAATAAAACTGAATTTCATTAACTCTAAACGCTCGGACTGTGAGGTAGAGCGCAAAAAACAGAGTGAAACCACAGAACCATGTGGACTGGCAAAAGCAGGTTGGCTAGTTACAGTTGAGGCTAGTCCAAGGAAAGTAAAGATGAGAATAGATTTGATCCAAGGGTTGATATGTAGAAGTGATAAAAAATTTTTCATAATCTTTGTGTTTGTTCTATTCGTAGTTTTATTCATAATAGATGTCAATAAATTTTATACCGAAACTTAGATACCTAAATAGATAGATATAAAAGTTTGACGCTCATGGGGGTAAACAGGTGAAGTTAGTTATAAGGGTTCGACTGAGATCCTTATCGCTAAAAGATTAAATTTTTTGACAAAGTTGGACTTCACCCTATTCCCCATATGAGCGAAGTTTGAAAATATACTCTTGTAAAAAAATAGCGATCGCGCCAGATATCCATGTTCTTTGGAATGAGACAAATATGTCAACGAGAAAGAAAAGTGGGGGCTTTTTAATCACAACCGCCACAGCCACAGCCACCGCTATCTCCACCAATATCTAAATTTTCAAGGGAATTGGATAAACATCTTTTACATTGTTCTTCTTTTTTTATTCGCTAATCCTCTGTGGAAGATCTTTTGCTTTTATGGAGTTGCTCCTTTCGCGGATAAGACTCCTCCTATTCAATTAACTGATCCCGTAACTGATGGCAATATTGTCCATAAAGAAGCAGAAAAAACAGTCAATATTAAGGTTAATCGGCTTAATCCTCTATATGTACGAATGGATTATATGAATCAATATGATCGTAATCTAACTAAACGAACAAGGTTATTTTGGAGATGGTCTGCGCCATTCATTAGTTATGCATCGGGATTATTTGATCTAACAGAATTTACTACTAAGAGTACAGTTGACAATGGAACTGTTGTCTTATCTCCGAAAAAAGTAAGTAATTATATTACTGAAATAGAATTACAACAACATCATGGACTTGTTATTCATCCTGCTTATATTGTTGGAATCTCTGGGAATATTCAAGTAAAGACGCAATGGGTATGGAGTTTTCATAGTTGGTTAACAGGTCAACATCGGTATATTATTTTTTATGGCACAGGGAAGCTCTATTTAGAAGGAAGTGGAGGAATATATGTCATGGAATCATCTCCAGCAAAAACGAGTGTTGAAAGTCATTTATTGATAGGTTTTGATAGCCGACTAGGTTATTTATTCAACTATCCGTACAGAAACATTTTGGCCGTATTTTCGTAACAAAGTTTCGTTAATTGATAATCAATTTTCTGGAAAAGGAGTGTTTTTACGACAAGCCGTTGCTACTGTAAAAGTACTTACTCCAATGGAAAAGAACTTTCAGTTTATTAGTAATCTTACTAGCATCGTTGGGAAATTTTTTGGTTTTTAGCTCCCAAGCAAAAGCCATGTAATCTATCGGTTACAAGATGAGTAACGGTTTGATTTTAGAAATAGATGTTTTCTAACTTAACGATCGCGGTAAACTTCGCGGCGATGACCAACTGAGACAACCACAACTACCAAAACCTTATCGACAATTCGATAAAGAACGCGATAATTTCCTACTCTGACTCGATAAATGTCCTTTTCCCCTGATAGCTTCTTGACTCCGATGGGTCTTGGCTCATTGGCTAAGGATTGAATCGTGAGCGTTATATCCTGACGAACCTCAACCGATAAAGCTTTTATTTGTCGTGACGCTTTTGGCAATATTTGCACCTCATAGGACATCTAAACTAACTCTCCCACCACCGACTCCCAAGGAATTGGCTGCTCCCCTAACCTTTCTGACTCAGCGATCGCCTCTAGAGCATCTTGCAAATCTAAACGATCTTCTAACTCAGTCTCTTCTAAAAAATCCACCAACTCTCTAGGCGTAGTATCCAAAATTCGCGCCAACGTGAAAATTGAGATCTGCGGCGTATCGTTGAAATAGAGCAAACTATGCGAATCTTCGCGCTTTAACCATGCCAAAAAGCGATCGGGCGTAGTTCCCAAAACATCTGCTGAAGTTGTTAATTCAACCGTCAACCTTGCCATAATTTTACTCAACAGCTAAAAAACAAGGGGCATAAGTGCCATCTAGATTTGATTGTACTCTAAACCTTCAGCATAATCATCATCAACTTCTAACCAAAACGAGATCACCAGTTTATAAACCTTTACGAAAGATGAGAATGGTTCTATTACTATTTTGAGCGATCGCTTCAGGAATATTGCCGTGGATAATTTGCTGTAACAGCCCTTCATTACTTGCGCCTAGCATAATTACATCGCTGCGTTGCTGATTGGCGAGATCGACGATCGCATCGGCAATGGATTTAGAACATACGGAGATTGTCCCAGCAGAAAAATTACAAGTCTTGTACAGTAAATCGGCATATTTCTCCAATTGACCAACATCATAATCCTTGTCATTGGGTGAAAATACTTGACAGAGATAAATTTCGGGATAGGGCGATAGGTTAATCAGCGCAGGAAGTAATAATATGGCATGTTCTGTATTTGCACCAGTATTTGCATCGCTAGCAATAGGAATGAGCCAACGATTAAAGGAAATCTGTGGCTTCTTAAATTCTTGTTTAAAGGGATTAAATTTTTGGAGGCGATCGCTAAATTTGACTAGCATGACATCGCATTCCGCTTGCTTTAGCACTGTATCGACAATATCTCCGAAGAGTCGTTCAGGATTAATGGATTTACCATGCCAACCAATGAGAAGTAAATCAAGGCGATCGCTAGCGACTTCTAAAATCGTTTGAGCAACATCATGGGCAATCCTTATCTCTGTATGCAACGAAACATCTTTGCTAGTGGCGGCGACTCTCGCTAATTCTAGTAGCTCCAAGCTAGGATTTAAATCTACATGAGTTTCGGATAGAGATAGATGACTTGCTAAGGGAATCACATGCAGACATTCAATCTCATAGTCATGTGCTTTAGCGATCGCTAATCCTATTTCAATTAAATAAGGCGCAGTTTGGAGATTACTCAAGGGTAGTAGAATGCGACCTTTGCCAGTGGCGACATCTCGCCTTTGATAGACCAGATAGGAAGGCTTGGTAATTTGTGAACTCACACCGCGAAGCCTCTTGGATTGGGCGCGTAAAATGTCACTGCGTGTGATAATTCCCACCAGTTTATGGCGATCAATTACGGGCAAACGCGATAATTTATAATAGGAGAGGAGATAGAGAACTTGCGATAAACTTTCTTCAGGATTGACCGTAATCGGATTTGGGGTCATGATTTGGGAAATGGCAGTATCTCCAGAGAGGCTGCATTCTTGGATTTTGCCCAGATCCATTTGGGTGATGATGCCTACTAAATGAGCAGTATTATCATGGGCTACTACGGGAAAGCCACGATGTCGCGATCGCCCAAAAGCCTGCATTGCTTCATTAATACTGAGGCGATCGGGCATGGTTTCTACCTGTCGCTGCATGACATCCGATGCATTCAACCCATCCCATAAGCCTTCCGTAACTACTTCCGTTTGCAGATAAATCCCTTTTAGTTCCAATAAATGGGTGTACAAAGAACCAGGAGCATATTTTTCGGCACAAAGATAGGCGACTACGCTGGTAATCATCAGAGGCAAGATAATATTAAAATCCATCGTAATTTCAAAAACAATCACAAAGGCGGTAATTGGTACTTTTGCCACTGCACCGAAAAAAGCTCCCATTCCTGATAGAGCGTAAGTAGATAGAGTTCCTATTCCTAACCATGTATGTTCCAAATTCCCCACTAATGAGCCAAGAGATGCTCCTAAAATCAAACTTGGTACAAATAGTCCCCCTGGGGTTTCGGCACTACAGGCAATCAAAGTCAAGATAAATCGCACAGCAAAGGTTCCGATGGTCACTAGCCAATCCGACTGTCCCGTAGCTAGAAACAACTGTAAACCTGTGCTATCTCGAAAATCACTGGGCAGCATCGCGATCGCCATACCTGACAAACAACCTGCGATCGCAATTCGCCATGACAATCCCATCTTAAAAAAGCGGCGATTCCATTGAGTGACAGCGATAATCCCATGATTAAAAAGTGCCGCAAACCAACCCACTAATAAACCCAGCAATAATAAAAAGGGAATCTCTTGTGCTGAAAAATTCACTTGGGGAATGACTTGACTCAATCCCGATCCTGTCAAAATTCGCGATACCACGCCACCGATAAAGGAAGCCAGAATCGCAGTTCCCAAGGTTAAGCTCGACACATCATGGAGCAGTTCCTCTATTACAAACAAAACCCCTGCGATCGGCGCGTTAAATCCTGCGGCAAGCCCTGCGGCGGCTCCTGCGGCAATTAACTGGCGCTGATATTCAGGAGAATTCGGAATCCATAGACTCACCTGTCCTGCGATCGCTGCACCAATCTGTACTGTTGGTCCCTGACGACCGAGGGCAAGCCCTGAACCAAGGGAAAGAATTGTACTCACAATCTTGACTACGGCGACACGCAAATTTAAAGCGATGGGAACATAACCAAGCGCTGCTTTTACCTGCGGAATGCCACTACCTGACGCTTCAGGCGCAAACTTCTCAATTAAGAATCCCGATAAAAAACCTCCCACCAAACCAATTATAGGCAAAGCAATCCATGCAGGGATTGCATTGGCAAGATGTACGCGCCAGCCTCCTAACCATCCGATTCCCTGTTTGAGCAATACGGCGGCTAAACCTGCGAGTACCCCAATTAAACCAGCTTCTAAAATGGCTAAGCGCTTGGGTTTTAGCCATTTAGTCAAAGATGGAACTTCTAATCTCTGGAAAATTGTCATATACCGATTGAAGTATAGTAGAAAAAACAAGGAAATCTGAATCTGAGTAAAAAAGAACGCTAATTCACAAATGCTCTTTTTATCTGACCTTTGTAAGTCGAGATATTTGCATTTTGGGCAATATTCACATATTCTTTGGTAGTATTAACTAAATATCTAAAATAAACTTGTGAATTCCCAGACTCGGATCGGAGATAATAAAGTTAGGACGAATGAGGAGAAATCACGATGATTAAAAACTTAGCTGTTACTACTGCGATTACCACGATCGCTGAAGCAGAAAAACGCTTTAACCTGAGCCGAGCTACTACCACAGACTTCTTTAAAGAATGGCAAAATTTAGAAAATATTCCTCAGAGCTATCAATCAGAAATCACTAAGCTCTATCAAAGATACCTTTATCATCGTTCTCTGGGCAACTTGCTAGAAAACACAGTGATGTTATTGCTAGTCTCACCACTATTAGCGATCACTGGTTTGTACGATCCACCGTTTCAGATTAAGGCAGAAGAAAGCATCGAGATTGTGCTAACAGATAGCGAAGAGATTCTTACAGGTAGGATTGATGTTTTAGTCTTAAATGCTCAGATTTGGGTAATTGTTTTGGAGTCAAAAAAGACAATGCTCTCAGTTTGGTCTGCCCTACCTCAAACCCTAGCCTACATGATGGCTAACCCCTCAAAACATTCTTGCTTTGGAATTTTTACCAATGGCGATAATTTAGTATTTCTCAAGTTAAAAGATAACCAGTATGAGCTATCCAGAGTATTTTCACCCCTCTCTAGTCAAAGCGACTTAGAAACAGCTTGTCAAATCCTACTCAAACTCTCAAATGGGTAAGCATCTGCAAACTTTATGACTACAAATGGCAGTTCTGGAATGACTTTAAAAATTTGCCTTCCATTACGAGCGGAATGTGGGTTCTAACAGGACTTGATTTAGATGCGACTGTTGAACGAGTTTTTAGAGTCACCCTAAACATAAAAACACAGACGACGCTTTGCGCCGCCCGAATTATTTTCTATCTTTTTAATGAGGGCGAATGATGGGAATTGAACCCACGAATGGTGGTACCACAAACCACTGCCTTAACCACTTGGCTACACTCGCCATTTAACCGCTTCTTATCATAATACTAATTTGTACATTTACACAAGAGTTTGCACAAAAAATTTCTAGTTTTTCGACAGCAGGATAATTTAGCCCCAAATGTCGTCTCAGGCTAGGCTGAACAGAATATTTTGGGATTTTTGGTAACACTGTACTTTTAACATCTATATCAACTTCCAAAAACAAAGTATTATGACTTACGGTCTTCGTCTAGAGATGTATAAATATGATGCGAATACTGGCATTGGTTCCAGGTGGTACTGGCGATCAGTTACTGTTTTTCCCGACACTGGATACACTCAAACAACAGTATCCCAATGCCGAAATTGATGTGGTAATCGAGCCACGGGCAATGACAGCTTATAGTCTTACCCAATTAGTCAATCGAACTTTGAAGTTTGATTTTGGCGATCGCAACTCCTTGGCAGATTTTGGCAACTTGCTTGGTACAATTCGTGACCGCGAATACAATGCGGCGATCCTTACTAAACCAAGCTTCTCTAGCAATATCTTGTTATGGCTCAGTGGGATTACCAAGCGCATATCCTTTGCGGGGCAAGGCGGCTTTTTGCTGACAGATGTGATTACGGCTGATCCTGAAGAATATGTAGGACTAAAAAACCATAACTTACTCATGGCTTTGGGGATCGAACGCCCCTGTCCCACGATTAAACTTAATCTTCCTAAAAATGATTTGGACTGGGCGACTAACGAACAAAAACGCCTTGGTGTACAGCAAAGTGGTTTTATTTTGTTCAATTGCGGGGCTAATGCTAATTACCCTGCGACCAGTTGGGCAGAAATTGCGATCGACATCCAAGCGAAATTACCCAATTTACCGATTGTGGTGATTGATAGCGTCAACAACGCCGCTTTGCTCAAGGACTTAATGGCGAGAGTGCCCAATATTTTAATTGCTAGCCCCACTGATATCGGCAAACTCACCGCCTTTATTGCTGCGGCAAATTTATTTATTTGTGCCGAGGGTGATGCGATGCAATTAGGTGTCGCGGCGGGTACGGCTTTGGTAGCGATTTTGGGAGCCGCAATTGGTGCGGGAGCATTCTTGCCCATCCAAGAAAAACGAATTAAGTATGTACAGGCGATCGCAGGTCAATCGATTAAAGCGATCGATCCCCAAACGGTACTTGCCAAAATTTGGGAAGGCTAAATAACCAAAGAGGCTTGCTTAGCGAGCCTTTTTGACTGTTATCGCTGTGCTTTTTCAAGAAATGCTCCATCTAGCTTGGCAGCATGAAAATCCGTATTTCGCAAATCAACTTCTTTGAGTTTTGCGCCATTGAAATCGGTCTTGCGTAAGATTGCGCCACTGAGATTGGCTCTGGTTAGATTTGCCCCACTTAAATTTGCACCGCTTAGTTCAGCCTCACAAAGTAGCGCCCCACTCAAATTTGCTCCATTCAGGTTTGCCCCACAGAGATTGGCATCACTGAGATCGGCATTAGTCAAATCTGCTCCGCTAAAATTTACACCCATTAAGTTAGCGTTTCGTAACACAACGCCACTGAGATTTGCGCCACTAAGATTGGCGAGACTAAGATTAACCGCACTGAGATTTGACAGACTCAGATTTGTGCCACTGAGGTTGGTCATACAGAGCGTTACGTCCTGAAATGTGGCAAGACTGAGGTTTGCGCCACTGAGATTGGCGAGAGTCAGATTGGCTTCGCGCAAATTTGCCCCAATTAGGTTCGCGCCACCAAGATTGGCTAAGCTCAGATCTGCCCCGCTAAAGTCAGCTTTACTAACTTGAGCATAGGCAAGATTTGCTTCACGCAGATCAATTTGTAAGCGATATTCTTGCGATCGCCAAAAATTCCAACTACTTACCCCTTTTTGCAGTTGAGTCAGGTGTTCTTTATTTGCCACAATCTTGACCTAGTTATCAATACGAGTTCCCAATACAGCGATTCTGGGAAGTTTTTGACATAACTTAACCTTAGATCAAGACTGAAAAAATTTGTCACAGTTATGATAATTCGCAACAATAGCGCAACATTAAATGGTATATCTCAATCAATCATTGATGACAAATTTGGTGATCGAAATGGTGTTCAAAGTCGAGGCTGTAAAGGGAATAGGTTGAATAGTATGAAATTGATGGGATTTAGTGCTAGAAACCCGTGGAAGATTACCGCAGAAAATGTTGTTAATGGGTTGCTAATGGCGACCTTAGTATTTGTGGATAGCTTGACGATTAATGTCATTCAGGTCCTTGCCTCAAATAAGATTACACCGATCACTCAAGGGCCTCATACCTCATCCAATCAACCGATTGCCCAGTCCGTAAATCTTCCGATTTACACCTGTCCGCAGGTTAATAATCGGCGCTATATTGTTTTGACCGATCGCCCCGCCAGTTTTCTGCCACCACTGCCACAGTTTTTGGCGATCGCCGCCGTACCATGTAGCTATCTCAACACATCAATGACTTTTTTTGGTGGTTTTGATAATGTCAAGCCAGCGATATATCGGGCTAGCCAAATGCGCGAGTTGGGGCTAGATGCGGTCGTTTATTCTTTCTCAACTAAAGTTAATGATATTCCTGCTAATCTGCAAGCGGCGGCGGTGCTAGTAGAATTAAACAACGACCCCAATGTAGTAGCGCAACAGGTGCGATTGCTAACGGGCAAAAATGCGGTTGTCGCTACGTTTAACAATCGCACCATCATTCTTGCTGCGCCACTCTCTAGTATTCAAAGTGCTAATACGATCGCATCTCTATTGCGGAATCAAGGAATTGCGGCTCAAGCAATTAGTGCTGACCTCATCGCGTCTCCCAGTTCCTCGGCAAACTCCAATACTCAAAATTCCAATCAAAGTTCGACATCAGGCGCTACTACAACCAAGCCAACAGGTTCTTCGCCAACTATCTATCGTGTACTTGTGCCTAATGCTAGCGCTGATACTTTAAAACAAGTTCGAGCGATCGCCCCTGATGCTTTTGTGACTATTTTTAAGGGACGTTCCTATATTCAGGTAAGTACTTATACTAATCGAGCTAATGCCCATCGTGGACGCAATCTTTTGAATTCCCAATTCTCAGGGGCGATTCTACTTCAGGATTAAACTCTTCAAGATTAAACTCTTAGATTAAGTCTATGACATCACGTTCCAACTCGCTCCATTCTGATTTGCCAAACTATACGGTCAAAGTCAGTCATCGGGCTAAGTGTGTGCGCCTTTCACTTTCAGTAGAAGATGGATTAGAAGTGGTTGTGCCTGCCAATTACGATCAACTAAAGATTCCTGAACTAGTCCGTAAGAAGAGAGATTGGATTGATCGCAATCAACGTAAACTCGATGAGCGAGAGGCTTTTTTTCATTCTCAAGATCCCCATGATTTGCCTGACAAGATCAATTTGCGATCGCAGGGTGAGGAATGGCAAGTCGAATATCAACAAGCTACTACAAGATCTGGTTTCTTTAGTATCAAAGAGAACAAAGAGTCACTTCAACTAATTGTCAGTGGAAATATTACAGAAATAGACTCTTGTAAGGCGATATTAAAACAATGGTTGATGAAAAAGGCGGAAAAACATTTATTGAGTGGGCTACAAAAACTTAGTGTCAGGGCAAAATTACCCTATCATGCTGCGGCTGTGCGTGGACAAAAGACGCTATGGGGAAGCTGCTCTCGCGATCGCAATATCAGTCTTAATTACAAACTCCTATTTCTCGAACCGAAGGTTGTGGAATATGTTTTAATCCATGAACTTTGCCACACCGTCCATATGAATCATTCATCGAAGTTCTGGAACTTAGTAGCTAAATTTGAGCCAAATTACCAAGTATTAGATAAATCCCTCAATCAGTCATGGCAGGTTGTTCCAGCTTGGCTAGACCTTGTTTAACTTTATAGCTTACGCAAAGGGACTTGAAACCGTTATTCTAACGTAGTGGCAATTTCTAACGTAGTGGCAATTTCTAACGTAGTGGCAATTTCTAACGTAGTAGCAATTCATGAATTGCTACTACGTTTTTAGCTAAGGACGTAACAGTACCTTACGATTGTTAATGGGCTGAAGAGGACGTGCATCCACCTGATAGAATTCCTCAAAAGCTTCGATCTGCTCCTCAGAAATGGTCATCGGCTCCACAAAAACATTCCATTTAACACCCTCACTACATGGAGGGGTTGTTAAAGAACCGTCATAACTGAAATAGGCTTTACGACTAGGCAAGAGGGCGATCGCATTGATCAGGCGATCGCTAACAGTATTAGTTTTGCCTGTTGCAGGAATATTTTTCCAAATTTCTTCAATCAGAGGATTAGCTTTCCCCTGATTTAGCATGACTCCGACAACTGCAAGTTTCCCTGCGGCATTGCGATGGACTAAATGCAGTTCCATTGCCGATGCTTTAGCATTAACTTCATGTTCACTAGGGGTATGAAAATGGAACTGAAGCAGCGCGTACTTTTGTCCGTCGATCGTGACCGTACTGCCTTCAGCATAATTGACTAGGATCGTGTGACCATTATTAACCACACTCAAAGGTGATGACTTGTAATCAAAGCTAATTTTTGCAGGTGTACTAGCGATCGCATTTTTGATATTGATCGGAGATTGATTGTTGCCTAACTCACATAGGGCGAAATCTTGGCTAATACTCCCCCATTGCGTAGGATTTTCTGTCCCACCATAGCTCCAGTGCGGCGGTAATTGAGCGGCTAAAACTGGTGATGACATTACTAAAAAGAAGCTTATGGCGATCGCTAAAGGTGTGAACAGTTTTTTGAAATATTTCAAATAAATGTCATTAGATTTGTCCATACCGATACCAACACCTTTGATGAAATATATATAAATATAGCAATTGACATAGGGTGATATAACAATCCGAAATCATTTGTAGAATTTAAGCCTTATTGAACAAGGGCTTAATCCCCTTACCTGTGCAAGAGTCATTGCGGATTATCGTATATGTTTCTTATTGAGTTTGGAGTGCATGCCGCTATAAAATGACTCCAATAGTTATTAGTTCACAAAAATACATCAGAAACAAATTATGCTGCTAACGCCTGCTTTATTTGGTCAACTCGCACAAGCAATGGGCGTATTTGTCTTGGTCTGCGCCCTGATTACAGGATTAGCCGTTGCTTTTAATTGGAGTTGGCGCTATCGAATGGTAGGAGCAACCCTATTTTCGGTTGTATTAGTGGTCGGACTTTTTTCCCTTAGCTTCGAGCCGATTACCCGTACATCAACTCAAGGCGCTGCGTCGTTTAAACTTGTTTACGATCGCTTTGGTCCCCATGCCACGATCGCCGTTGCCCCCACCATCACCCCTGAACAACTCCAAGCAACGTTGCAACAAGCTAGCAACAATTTATTTTCATCTGGACGTAATAATCAAGGTGAATCGCAACTAACGATTTATGCCAGAACTGTGGTGCATCCCCGTGAAGGTTTATCCAAACCTATATATTTAGGATTTGTGAAGCGCTCAATGACTTTGAGAGATGATCCTAATGTTGAGGTCAAGGTTTTTAACGATAAATTTGCCGAACTGCCCAAGGTTTAAATTACCCACTAAAAAAAGCGGCGCATTGCGCCGCTTTTTTGTGATAAGGGGTGGGGAGATTACATGTCCCCACCACCTGCTGACAATAAAAAGATGATCACGGGACCAGAAATGACGATCAAAGCTAAACAGGTTAGTTGGAAAATTAGCTGAAAATTAATGCTGGAAAAAGCAGATGTGATGAAGTCCATGGCGTTTTCTTAAATGTAATTTAATTGTAATTTAATTAATCAAACAAAATCCTAGAGATATTCTAGCAAGCATCGCTACTCAAAAAATTTCTGCTTGCATCTAATCTAAAATGATTTATGTAAGAGGTGTATGCCCAGACTACTCCTCTCATAACTTAACTTTAGCGCTATCATGTGAATTACCATCTGTCTCAGTTAAGAGTTATACCTGTGCGTCATCGAATGCGTCATCGAATTTGGTTACTTACTATTCTTGCTTCCGTTAGCGTTGGAGCCTCTCCACTCCATGCTCAAGCTCTTCTACCCCATACGCTGCGAATTAATTTTGGTAACTTAGAAGAGCAGGCGCTCAACTTAGCAAGAGAAGCAGCCCAACTTGCTCAATTTGAGCAGTACGATCTCGCTCTTCCTCGCGCCCGACTAGCCGTCCAACTTGCACCCAAGGCTTATCAAGCCCAAGGTATTCTCGGTAGCATTTACCTACGCAAAGAAAAATATGCAGAGGCGATCGCTGCCCTGAGTGCTGCTAATGAACTCCAAAAAGACGCACCGACAATTTTATTTAGTCTGGGAGCCGCCTATCTGCGTAACAAAAACTATCCTGAAGCAGTTAGTATTCTCAAAAAAGGCTTAGTGCTTGACCCGAAATCACCAACAGCAATGTTTGATCTAGGGAATGCTTATTTTTTAACGAAACGCTACGATGAAGCGGTCAGTGTTTACAATGATGTGCTAGCTCTGGATACCAAATTTTGGGCGGCGACTAATAACATTGGATTAGTGGAGTATGAGCGCGGTAATGTCGATCAAGCGATCGCAAAATGGCAAAGCTCTCTCAAACAAGCTGAAAAAGTCGAGTTTCTTGCTGCTGAGCCAACCCTTGCCCTCGCCACAGCATTTTATCGTAAAGGTGAAATCAATAAGGCGATTGAGTTGGCAGTACAAGCCATGAAAATTGATCCCCGCTATGGCAAAATCCCTTACCTCGTGGAAAATCTCTGGGGCGATCGCCTAATCGGTGATGTGCAGATCGTTTTATCCCAGCCACAGGTCAAACAAATTTTAGCTGAGAGCGATCTAGCTACTCGTCAAGTTCCCAAACTGCGCCGTAATTAGATTTTTGGAAGTTATGTCTAAAAAAGTTGCACCGCAAAGCGGTGCAACTTTTTTTTAGATTTAATTTTTGAGGACAGGTACTGTCTCTGATACTTGTTCCGCTTCCCAATAACTGAGAATAATCGCATTTGTACTATTGCCAATAATATTCACCACCGTTTTAAGTCCATCCGTCAATCGATCAATCCCTGCAACTAAGGCGATCGTTTCTAAGGGTAATCCCGAAGCTGACAGAACCGTAGCCATTGTGATTAAGTCAGACCCAGGCACACCAGGGGTACTAAAAGAAACTAGCAAACTGCTGATCGCGATCGCTGATAGTAAAGAAGGCGTTAGCGGAACATGATAAACTTGGGTCACAAACAAAGCATTAAACCCTTGGAAAATGGCTGCACTATCACGCTTAAGAGCCGTACCCAATGGAATTGCAAAGCTGGCAATCTCCTCTCGCATACCATATTTTTCTTGAATATTTCGCAACACTACGGGCATGGCGGCATTAGAGCTAGCCGTACCAAATCCTAAGGCGATCGCCTCGGAAAGACTCTGAAAAAAGCGAATTGGCTCGGCTTTGAGAATGAATAGAATCAATACATCCAAACTGATCACAATCGCCGAAGCGATTGCCAAACCCAAAACATAAAGTAGTAACTTGGCAACAACCTCTAATCCTTGGGTAGCGATCGTCGAACTCATTAGAGCAAAAACACCAAAAGGAGCAACGTATAAAATTACTGATAGTGTTTTTTCGCTGATGTGGTAAACGCTGTCAATGAATGCCACAAAGGGTTTCGCTTTATCGCCAGCAAGTTGAATTCCAAATCCTAAGAGAACTGCGGAAAAAATAATTTGCAGTAGATTACCTGTACTCAGCGCTTCTAATGGATTGACAGGAATCAAACTGACTAACCAAGATATGAGAGAAGGAGCTTCGGTAATTTTAATGGAATCGGAGATGGAGAACCCCGTAACTCCACTACCTGGTTGTAAAAAATAGGCTGTTCCCATGCCGACACCAAGGGCGATCGCACTAGTGACTACATAACTGGTCATTAATTTGGCGGTATATCTCCCCACTTGCCCTGCTCCTTGAATTCTAGTTAAGCCCAAAATTAACGAAGAGAAAACTATGGGAACTACAACAAATTGAATTAGCCTTAAAAAAGACTCACCAATGGGAGCCAAAATATTTTGGTTAATTAATTCGATATTTTCAGGAAAAGTGGTATTGAGGACAGTTCCAAACACAACTCCAAGTCCCAGCGAAACCAAGATAAATGTAGATAAATTCATGTTCTAATTTGTTAACACATCAGCGACTCTAGCTTAATTTAACTTGGCTAAGTACCCAAGAAAGTCCAAAATGAACTGCGATCGCCCTATAATCAATATCGCTATACAGCCTATGGAGGCTTCAATTAGTACAGAGAAAAGCTTGAAAATGCTGCGAAGCATCACCTATATACTTTTCTCTGGGTTTCATGTTAGCGAAAAGCGCTATATTACCCTTCTTAATATTTAGACACGAAAAAAATGTTATGGCGGATCGTTATGTTCGCGTAAAAACTTCATCAGGACAAGTTTATTACGGGCTGCTTGAGTTAAATCAATCTGTGAAGTTATTGAACACAGCGCCTTGGCTGGGAGGGGAGCCAAATGGAGAGCTACTAGCTCCCGAAACCTATCAGCTTTTGTCGCCCTGTGAACCAAGTAAGATTGTCGCTGTCGGTAAAAACTATTCAGCCCATGCCGCCGAAATGGGGGGGGAAGTACCGAGGGAGCCAATTCTATTTCTGAAGCCAACGACAACTTTAATTGCTCCAGAGGCCCAAATCGCCTTGCCGCCTCAGTCTAAACGAGTGGAATATGAGGGTGAGTTAGCCTTAGTAATTGGTTCTGTTTGTTTTAACCTCACACCCAATCAAGCGATCGCCGCAATTTGGGGCTATACGATCGCCAATGATGTGACCGCCAGAGATTTGCAACGTAGCGATAGTCAATGGACTCGCGGCAAAGGGTTTGATACTTTTTGTCCATTGGGACCTTGGATTGTGCGGGAGATTAGTCCCTCGGCAATGATCCAAACCTTCGTCAATGATACGAAAAAGCCTTTTCAGTCGGCGGCGATCGATGAAATGGTATTTTCACCAGATTACATTGTGTCTTATATCAGCCAAATCATGACTTTACTACCAGGGGATATCGTTCTCACGGGAACACCTGAAGGCGTGGGACCAATGCAAGAAGGCGATCGCATTTACATTGAAATTGAGGGTATTGGCAAGTTACAAAATACGGTGATTTTACGCGAACCTTTGCCATTAGAAGAAGATATTGAGGAAAGCGAAATCAGCTAACTTTCTGGGAACATACTTTCTAAAAATTGGTCATTTGCTTATGGCATGGGTCGAAAATATTTGTGTGGGGGAAATGATTGTTTCGATTCGCTTATCAAGCTTTACCTACTTAGCTAAACTCTATGAATTACCTATCACAAACCCCATCAAAATTTTTCCTAAAACAGATCGGCTATCGAACAATAGCGATCTCCCTGACCTTGCCTCTATTTGCTAAACCTACATTCGCGCAGATTATCCCAGTCGAAGCAGGTACTCAGCCCTCAACGCTACCTAACGACAAACCCAACGATAAAGCCGCTAATCCCACCGACAATAAGAATGCAAGGTTTAGCTGTCAAGTACGCGATGGACAATATATCGTCGTCTATCAACCCAAAAGCCAACCCCAAAAATATTTCCCTTGGGCGGCTCCTAGCAATATGGGTGATGGTTGGTCGCCCGAACGCCGTTGCACCGAAATTAGCCGTCGTTTAGAGTTATACCGCCCCGATGGTTTGTCAGAAATGCGAAATAGTACTGAAAATGGCTATAACGTCATTTGTGCTACTACCGATCGCAATTCGGCTTGTCGGATTGTCTTCACGGTTCCCAATGGACAAGACCCAATCGCCACTCGCGATCGCGTATTTGGTAATCTGGCTACGGCGGATAATGGTCAACTGACGACAGCCGTAAATACTTATCGTAGTCGCGATCGTAACTTGGATTTAGGTGGGATTACAGGCGATCGTAACTTAGGGATTGATTTGTCTGGGATTAATGGTGTGCTTGGTTCAGTCCTATCATCAAATCGTGCGGCGACTAATACAGGTAGCAGCAATTTGTACTTAAAACCATTCCTCGATCCTAGCGATGGCGGCACAGGTGCTAGTTTTACTAATAGCGGCTTTACTGGCGGTCGCAGACTCAATCCTGATAATTTTCGCTAAAACCTATACAGGAATTAGTTTATACGAACAAAAGCTCTAAAGATCCCCCTCAATCCCCCTTAAAAAAGGGGGAAGAAGAAAAAATGACACAGGTAATTGTCCGTAAATCTCTGTACGAGTCTGATTTTCTGCTATGGACTCAAGACACAGTAGCTAAGCTCAAGGCTAGAGATTTTGAGCGTGTGGATATGGAAAACTTGATAGAGGAGATCGAGAGCTTGGGAATATCTCAGAAAAAGGAGGTCAGAAATCGGTTGCGGGTGCTACTTGCCCATTTACTCAAGCGACTGTATGTAGATATGCCTGACTGCTTTGAGGGCTGGGAAAATACGATCAGAAATCAAAGAACTGATATTGAGGTTGAACTTGATGATATGCCTAGCTTAAAAAGGTTTTGGGATGAATTTTTTGATTCAGCGTGGAAATATGCCTTAAAGGATGTTAAAGGGGAATATGCAAAAAAGGGGCATCAATTTCCTGATAAATGGCAGTTTGAGCGTGATATCGACACGATGTTAAATATTGAATTCTGGAACTAAAAAAGCGGCGCTTTTATCCTAAAAAAGTAGGGGCAATTCATGAATTGCCCCTACTTTCGTCGCGCTTAAATGGACGCTATATTTTAAAAAACTAAGCTTCGTTCAGCGCGGCAATACCAGGAAGGATTTTACCTTCGAGTAGCTCCAAACTTGCACCACCACCAGTGGAAATGTGGCTCATCTTGTCCGCAAGTCCAACTTTTTCAACTGCGGCTACCGAGTCACCACCACCGATGATCGTGATTGTGCCAGTGCCTGTGAGGTCAGCAAGAGTTTTGGCGATCGCCTCAGTACCGACGGCAAACTTGTCAAACTCAAATACACCCATTGGACCATTCCAAATTGCGGATTTGCAATGGGATAGGGCTTCTTGGAATACCTTTACCGAGTCAGGTCCGATGTCTAAGCCCATCCAACCATCGGGAATTTCATTAATGCTGACGGTTTGAGCATTAGCCTCAGGATTAAAGTTATCCGCAACTACAACATCGGTGGGCAACAAGAACTTTACGCCCTTTGCCGCCGCCTTAGCTTCGAGCGCACGAGCCAAGTCTAGCTTGTCTTCTTCAACCAAAGATTTACCAACACTCAAGCCACGAGACTTATAGAAGGTGAAGATCATACCGCCGCCGAGCAGCAAATAATCAACCTTATCGAGTAGGGTTTCGATTACGCCGATCTTGCTGGAAACTTTAGAACCACCAACGATCGCCGCGAGAGGACGCTGAGGATTGTCGATCGCCCCACTGAGATATTGCAATTCTTTGTCAAGCAAGAAACCAGCAACCGAGGTGCTGAGATACTTGGTTACGCCTTCAGTGGAAGCATGGGCGCGGTGGGCAGTACCAAAGGCATCATTTACATAGATATCAGCCAAGGAAGCCAATTTTTCCGCAAATTCAGGATCGTTCTTTTCTTCTTCAGGATAAAAACGCACATTTTCTAACAACGCAACATCGCCGTTGTTGAGTGCATTAACTTGAGCCGCAACTTCATCACCGATACAGTCATCAGTTTTGAGTACAGGCTTGCCAAGCAACTCGGACAAACGTATTGCCACAGGATTTAAGCGGAGGCTTTCGGTAACACCTTTGGGTCTACCGAAGTGACTGGTGAGAATTACACGAGCGCCAGTATCGATCAAGTAGTTGATCGTGGGCAATGCAGCGCGAATACGAGTATCGTCGGTGATTTTGCCAGTGTCGTCTTGAGGAACGTTAAAATCGACTCTTACTAGGACTTTTTTGCCTGATAGGTCAGCAGCAGTAAGGCTCGCGAGATTTTTCTTCGCCATAAGTTTTTAAGTTTTTAGTATCTAAAGTTGCTTTTTTACAAAGTCTTAATAATTTTACCGAATTGCGTCCATGTTTATGATCAAAAAGTCTTCTGCACTATCTAACAATTAATTACGCCTAACTACCTACTTATTGACACTCATTTCTCTAAATTTATGTCGAGTTAGTTCGTATCGCATCGCCAGTTCAATCCCTTTAATTACGTTAGTTAGGAAAAGATCTTGACCACTGAACTTATCATGAAGTATGTTTAATCTCATGGTCACATTAGATTTCAATTAGTCTATTTGACTAGCTTTTTGGGAAAAGTGATTTCTACATACAGGGATAAAGTTCTATGATTTTCTCAATATTGCGTAAATTTTTTGCAAGTCTCACCAACCTATTTAGCCCTAAATCTCCTAGTTCAAAGCCCAAAACACATGTAAAACCTCAATCGAAAACGAGGAGCAGTCAATTGGCTTCAAAAGCGGGTAATGCTACTAGAAGAGTGACTCAGACAGTATCTAAAACCGTTGTCTATGCAGCCCAGATGATCGTAACCCGTACTGAACCTACATTGGTGATTATCAACACTAGATTTTCCCAGTCAAAAAATAAATATTCTAAAAATAGAGACACTAAAAAGCTTGTAGCGAAGAGAGAATCCAATAATCTCCACAATATACCTGATAAGTATGCGGTGGGCAGAATAGGAACAAATTGGACATCTTTACAAGTTATGGCTCCAGAACGGGCAATTTTTATTGATAATCCTCAGGTTAGCGGACATCATTTATCAATTGAGCGAGAAACAGATAGTCAAAATAAAGATAAATATTTTTTGATTGACGAAAATTCAACTAATGGAACATTTAAAAGAGAACCCTTATGGAAGAGTTTGCTGTTTTGGCAAAATAGCAGCGATTATCAAAATAAGCCAATGGTGATTCCTTTCTTCAATTGGAAATGCAAGAGAATAAAAAAGAAGATTGAGCTTCGACATGGGGATGTGTTAGTTCTTGCTGCACCTACAGCAAGAGATCCAAACGGTCAAATTACAAATCCAATATTGAAATTTGTTTATCCACCAATTTGGTATGTGAGATTGGGGATCTCTGTGGCGAAGGGATTGCTAACGCTGATTCTTATATATATTCTTGCCTGTTGGTTATTGATCAAAAGTGTTGATGACGTTGTGGTTGAACCATTGCCTAGCAGCCCTGCACCTTTAGCAATTTATGCTAATGATAATAAAACTTTGATGGCAGGTGGACAGGCTACCCCCCACCAAGAGAAAAAACAGCTTACAGAGTTTCCTAGATTGTTGGTTCAAACATTGATAGAATCTGAAGATCAAAATTTTTATTTTCATGCTGGAATTAATCCATTTAGAATTTTTACAACTGCCTTAGAAAACCTGAGAAAACAAGATATTGTTGCAGGCGCTAGTACGATCGATCAACAATTGGCTAGAACTCTATTTAGCTATGATGTAAACGGTAAAGATATCTGGGGTAAAAAGATTAATTACGATCCTGAAAAAAGAGTGGATACATATGATCGCAAAATTCGAGAAGCTGGCATTGCACTGAAGATTAACTCTACCTATCGCAATAAAGATAGTATTTTATTGGCATATATGAATAGTGTGGATTTGGGGTATCGCAATACAGGCGAGGGTATTCGTGGTTTTAGTGATGCTAGCTTATTCTATTTCAATAAGCCTGTGGAGAATCTACTCCCGCAGGAGACTAAAGATCAAAACCTCAAAGAGCAAGATCCTAAAGACATTGCAAGGATTACAAATTTAGTAGCCCTACTGCGCGCACCTGCTTTAGCTCAGAGCTTATGCGATCGCCGCATTGAACCCAGCGAAAAAGAGATAGAAGATGCCAGACAAGCGTCTATGGCAAAGAAAGGTAATGGTAAGTCAGACTTAGATTATGTCAGAGATGATGTAATCGATCTGCAAAAAAAAAGGAATACGCTAATTAATGTAATACGCGATCGCGGTTATATTTCCAGCGATGTTGCAGCTAAGGCAAAAAAACTTACTAACTATACGCTTTTTAATAATACATCGGGCTTCTGCCAAGGTGCGAATTTATCTCAGGACTATTACAAATTCTCTCCTGTGTTTATGAGTGAAAGAGTTAGGGAAGAATTGCGGCAGGTTTTATCGATTACTAAGCAGGATGAAAAAGACCGTGGTCGTGGTGTTTTTGATAACTACATTGTGGTGGCTAGCTTAGATGTAGACAAACAAAACAATGCGCGGAGAATATTGGCAGAATCTGTGGAAAAGCTATGGAATGAGAAAGGTGTACCACATGGGGCTTTGATTACAATCAATCCTAAAAATGGTGAGATTTTGGCTTTGGCTGGGGAGATAAAGTCACATGATCAAAAATACCAGTATGATTATGCTGCGACAGAGCTGATTCCACCTGCTTCCACCTTCAAGATGTTCTTCTATGCGGCAGCACTAAAAGGTGGGTTGCCAATGAATCGTGTTTATAATTGTGCATCTTTAGACTATGAGGGAGACAGCTTTCCTTTGGCTAGTTATTCGAGTTACTGTGCTGCGGGAAATCGGACGATCGATCTTAGTACTGCGGTATCTCAGTCAGATAATTTGATTCCGCTTCGAGCGGTTAAGGACTATGCGAGTCTAGGTCAGGTTGTGGAGACTGCTCAGTCTATGGGAATCCGTTCCAATTTGAATCCGCCAACTCCACGCATGGCGTATGGACAATATCGGACAATTTTGAGAGAGATGGTGGGTGCTTACGCGGTACTTGCAAATGGCGGTAAGTATAATTTCCCCCATGCGATCCGAGCGATTTATCTTAATACAAATAAGGGGGATTGTGATTCAACTGCACAAAAATTTAGTAAATGTGAATTACTCTATAAATATGAGCAAGATGTTAGAGCTGAGAAGCAGGTTATATCTAAGGATGTTGCGGATAAAATGACAGAACTATTGCGTGGAGTAGTCAGTGACGGGACTGGTCGGAGTGCGGATATTCGGTCGATAATTGGTAAGGATATTGCTGGCAAGACAGGTACGAGCGGTGATAATCAAGATGGCTGGTTTATTGGCTATATTCCGAATGAACTAGCGACTGGAGTTTGGTTAGGTAATTTTGTCCATCCTGCTTTGGTGACAAATCCCCCGCCGAGTGGTTCTTTTAACAGTGCAGATGCAGCTTGGTTATGGGGAGACTATATGAAGGTCTGCCATTTGGCTAAGGGATGCAGTAAGTAAATATAAGAAGAATATGCGCGTCAACATCAGCGTCATCAAAAGGAAAAATTGGAGGCATATTTGCGATCGCTTGGTGTTGATTCCACGTTAGTTTAATCAGTCAGACAAAATGGTCTAAAATACAGCTTAGATAATAGGAGTTAATATGTCCCCTACTCCAGCACTTGTGACCTTAAAGTCAGAGGCAATCTTAGAAAAAGAACTGCCCGATCATACCCAGTTGCCAGAATCAG
>JBILGV010000010.1:0-66108 GCA_044350865.1 Pseudanabaena sp.
TTCCCCATTAAATTTTGAATCTTCATCAAAGCCTTTTAATCCTAAATTGGCAAGATTGTCCCCCACTTCACTCTCAATCGCGGAAGCTAAGGTTGCCCGAAAGCCTTTAAGAGTAATTCCTGTAATTTCTTCTGATTCAATTATTTGTTGAGCAATATCAGCGAGAGTAATCTGCTGTGATGATGGAGCCTCATTTTTTAATTTGTTCACTCTATCCATAAATAATTGAAAGGCTTTATTGATAACCATTTCATCGTCATCACTTAAGAGTTGATTGACACCTTTATAACTCCATTGAGATTTGAGATCAGAGATCACAGTCTGAATGCCAAATTGTTTAACTAATCGCGTGATCGGATTGCCATCTACTGTATGAATCCAAGCTGCTCCGAGATCCAACGGAACACCTAAAGAATTATCTGTCCAGATCCTGCCACCAATGCGATCGCACCCTTCTAGAATAATTACCCGATATCCTTGAGCCTGTAATTTTTTTGCCGCCGTGATACCTGCAATACCTGCACCGATGACAATAATTTGTTGTTTATCTTCGCCATCTTTTGGCAATTGATTAGTTGAGCGCTGATCAGATTTGCTCAATGCCCCACCACAGCTACAGAGCCAACTTGTCGCGCCAGCATAGGTTAAGTTCCGAGCCTGAAGTAAAAATTTTCGACGATTATATTTGCCCATAAAAATTTTTTCCATTATTCTAGCTTATCGCCCCTGCGATGCAATTGATTAAAGTCATAGAACTCATAGAACTAAAATTTGTTGCCAAACGCATCACGTTGTTTTAGAATCTGGGATGTTTTTTATTCCATGAACATCTACCGAGTTCAATAGCTTTGAGCCGTTTATCATATTTGATCTCCCCGAAACGCCTATTGAGCCTACCTTTTTAGTGTACTGTTAGTAAGTTGATGTTCTCTAAGTTATATAGAAACGCATTATTGGAAATAAATACTAAAAATCTTTATATGAGTGAATTATTAACGAATCCCGCTAAATGGCAACTTTTAAATTCTGTTGTCACGGATAACTGGGCTAAGGTTTATGTCAATCAATGTAGTTTTGGTAGGGGAATCTTTGCTGCCACAAATATTAAAAAAGGGGAAGTGATTCTTAGTTTTACTGGTACATTGATCAATCTATCCCAAGCATTGACTAAAGATGATGACAATCTTGGCAATCCTTTACAAATTGACACGGAAACCTATATTGATATAGAAGAACCTGGCGTATTAATCAACCATCATTGCGAACCTAACGCTGGAATTATTAACACCAATACGTTGGTTGCTTTAAAGAATATTTTGCAAAACACACAAATCTTCTACGATTATTCAACGACAATGGGTGACGGGCTTTGGAACATGAGTTGTGGCTGTGCATCAATTCATTGTCGTAAAACAATAGAGGATTTTCACTTTTTGCCAGAATCACTTAAGGAGGAATATCTGAGAATGGGGATCGTACAGAACTATATTGTGCGCGAGTACGAACAAAGGCAAAAGGTATCTCAAGTTTGAGATAAAATCCCAAAAGCTTTAGCCCACGCCCGAAAGTAAAACTAGAGAAATGATTGCCATAATAATACCGATAATCTCATAATAGTTCAGATTTTCGTGGAAAAAGATCGCGCCTACTAGAGCCAATAAAACTACTGTGGATACGGAGTAAATTGCTCCAATTGAAGCTAGTTTAAGGTGCTTCATCGTGTACACCCAACCAAATGCAGTGGAAGCAATTGTCGATATACCGAGTATAAACCATACTGTATTCAGGGACTGTTCGTTATTACTGGCTATTTTTAAAAAGTAATCGCCAGTTACTCCCACCAAGCTCAAAATTATTGCCAAAGAAATTGATATGTATGTTTGATTCATAGTTTTTTAGGATATAGATTCATCAAAGCTTTTTTTGCGTTAGTGTCATGAATTATTCTCGCTGGACCAAAGCGTAAAAGTTGAGTGGCTCTGCGTAAAGGTTTCAAAAAGCCAAAATTTAGAGCGCGAATAAATAAAGACACTAACTTTTTTGCAGCAATTCTCTCAGGGCTGCAACCCCAAAAGCGGCGCGTTGCGCCGCCCTTTTGAGGCTATTCAACAGTGACAGATTTCGCGAGATTTCGAGGTTGATCGACATCCAAACCACGATGCGCGGCTACATGATAGGACAACAGTTGCAACGGAATAACGGTGAGAATTGGTGAGAAAATTTCGTCAACTACGGGAATAGGCAAAATGTAGTCAAACACCTCATGGGCGGCAGGATCATCAAGAGGCGCAACACCAATCAATTTCGCATCTCTCGCTTTCGCTTCTTGTGAATTAGACAGAACCTTCTCATATACCGACCCAGGAGTGGCGATCGCTACGACAGGCACATCTTCATCAAGCAAGGCGATCGGTCCATGTTTCATTTCACCTGCGGGATAGCCTTCGGCATGGATATAGCTGATTTCTTTGAGTTTGAGCGCACCTTCGAGAGCGATCGGGAAGTTGATACCACGACCTAAAAAGATAAAATCTTTAGTATGGGTAAATTGACGTGAAAGCTCCTCAATATAGCGTTCCTGACCTTCCAGAATCCGTTCCATATAAGCAGGAAGCTGCCGCAATCCTTCGATCAATTCTTGAGTTCTCGCTTCAGTTAATGTACCTTTCGCTGCACCAAATTCTATGGCTAGTAAATAGAACATTAACAATTGAGCCACAAAGGTTTTTGTCGCCGCTACACCGATCTCAATTCCTGCTTGAGTATCAATCACTGCATCGGAAATTCGCCCGATCGAGCTTTCAACACGGTTAGTAATGCCAAGACAGCGATCGCCTCTTGATTTAGCAAGTTCCAATGCGGCAAGAGTATCCGCAGTTTCACCCGATTGGGTCACACCAATCACAAGGGTATTTTTTAAAGAAGGTGGTGGTGAATAGCGATATTCAGAAGCATATTGAACGCTAGTCGGTACACCTGCAAGCTGCTCTAGCAAATATTTACCCACTAGAGAAGCGTGCCAACTGGTTCCACAGGCAATAATCTCCACCCGTTCAATCGGCTCGATAAAACCTGTGGGTAGTCCCAACTCAACTTTATTTGCTTCACTAACGTAGCTAGCCAATCCTGTCCGAAATACCCCAGGCTGCTCGTAGATTTCCTTGAGCATGTAATGCTTAAAGCCTTGCTTCTCGACCATCGTGGGATTCCAGTTGAGAGTTTGGGGGGCGCGGCGGAGGCGATCGCCTTTAGCGTTATAAACTTGCACCGAGTCCCTAGTCAATCGCGCAATTTCACCATTTTCCAGAGAAATCACGGTGCGCGTGTAGGCGACTAGCGCGGGTGTATCGGAAGCGCAGAAATTCTCATCTTTGCCAATTCCAATCACTAGGGGCGCTTGTTGACGCACGACCACTAATTCATCGGGATAATCAGCGTGGATAACCGCGATCGCATAGGCTCCTTGCAACTTGGCGATCGTCAGTCTTACTGCTTCAAACAGCACAGATGGGGAGTTATCAGGAATAATATTGCCCTGCTTTTCCAATTGGCTTAGAAACTCAGCAATCAGGTGGGGAATTACTTCTGTATCGGTTTCACTGACAAAAATATGCCCAAGTTGTTTTAGCTCTGTGCGAAGAATATGGTAGTTCTCAACAATCCCATTCTGGACAACCGCCAGATTCCCCATCGTATTAGTGTGCGGATGGGCATTATGCTCCTCTGGCTTACCATGTGTCGCCCAGCGCGTATGACCAATACCAATCGGTGATGAAGGTGCAGTGTCTGCGTTTAATTTTTCTTCAAGTTGGATCAGCTTGCCCTTGGCTCTAACTCGATGCAAACCGCGTTCAGACGGCGGATCAAGTAGGGGAATTGTGGCTACGCCTGCGGAGTCATAACCGCGATATTCGAGCTTGCGTAATCCTGAAATTAAAACTTCATTTGCCGAGCGATGTCCAATATAGCCAACAATTCCACACATAATGTCAAGTTACAAAGATCTGGGTTAAATATAGTAATAATTTTCTGTCATCTTGTGCCAAAAAATTGTCACCAGTAAACTGTCTGTATTTAATCATGCGAAGTTCCCACAAAACATTAACCAAAAAATTAACGTAGGGGCAATTCATGAATTGCTCCACCCTAAATCATTGAGGTAGCTGTCTCAACATCTAAAGGCGCTGACATCAAATATCCTTGTCCATAATCACAACCAAGCGATCGCAATATCTCCCTTTGTGCTTCCGTCTCAATTCCCTCGGCGACAACATCCATATTTAGGGTGTGAGCTAAGTTGATAATTGTCGAAACAATACTATTTTGGGAGTTTATTTCTAATTCTTTTACAAAAGAACGATCAATTTTTAAAGTGTTAATTGGTAATTCATGTAAGCGACTAAGCGAAGAATAGCCTGTACCGAAGTCATCAATACAGAGCTTGATATTGAAGTTTTTTAGCTGCTCTAAAGCTAACAACTCTGAATCGGCAGATTCCAATAGACAACTTTCCGTAATTTCTAGTTTTAAACAATTACTGGGTAAACATCTATCATTAAGGATTTTCTGGACACCTTCAGCGAAATTTAGTTGTTTAAGCTGGCGGGGTGAGATATTCACATTCACCCATAACAAGCGATCGCCAAATAGTTGATGCCAAATCTGCATTTGACGTAAAGATTCTCGCAAAATCCACCAGCCTAAAACATTTATTAAACCAATTTCCTCAGCAATGGGAATGAAACTAGATGGTGATATCAATTTACCAGAGGGATGATTCCATCTCACTAAGGATTCAAATCCACATATTTGATTTGTTTGTAAAGAAAAAATTGGCTGATAGAACATACAAAATTCTTGATTATCGATCGCTTTCCGTAAGTCATTTTCCAAGTCTAATCTGGCGATCGCTAGTTCACGGGTAATAGGGTTAAATACGTCATAGCGATCGCGCCCTTTATTTTTTGCCTGATACATAGCTATATCGGCATCTCTCAAAATATCTTCGGGCTTTTGATAATCTTCATTGCTGATGGTTATGCCAATACTGATAGTGACAAACAATTCATATTCGTTCAATTTAAAAGGTCTTTCTAGCTCAGTTTGAATATGATCCGCTAGATCAATTGCTTCTTGTAAGTTTTTAATATCTTCAAATAGAATTACAAACTCATCGCCACCAAACCTTGCCACAGTCGCTCCATTGGGTAGAAATTCTCTCAGCCTGTGGGTAGCCTGTTTAAGTAATTCATCACCAACTAAATGTCCTAAACTATCGTTAATTACTTTAAAGCGATCAAGATCAGTAAATAGAACTGCATAAAGTTGTTTTTGATTAGCCAAATATTGCAATCTCTGCATTAGCCAAGCACGATTAGGTAAGCCCGTCAATGTATCATGAAAAGCATCATAAGTCAGTCGTTGCTCCCTTTGTAATAATTTCTCTTGCGCCTTTTGTAAATCAGCAAGTGCATCAGAAAGTTCCATTGTCCGAGACTCTACTCGACTTTCTAATTCTAGAGTAAAATTTTGAAGTTGCAGATTCTGTTCTTGAACTTGTCTCGTCAAATGACTAATTTGGAGATGTGTTTTCGCTCTGGCAATTACCTCATCGCGATCAAATGGTTTGGTGATATAATCTACGGCCCCCAACTCAAAGCCTTTAACTTTATCTAAAGTGTCCGAAAGTGAAGTCATAAAAATGATTGGAATTTCGCAGGTTTCGGGTGTACTTTTTAAGATTTTACAAGCTGAGAATCCATCCATTACAGGCATCATTACGTCTAAAAAGATTAAATCTGGTCGAGTATAAGCAGCCCGTTCGATCGCGTTTTCACCATCAACCGCGACTAAAATATCCCAGTCGTGATTATCTAAAGTTTTCGACAAAACTTTGAGGTTATTAACGTTATCATCAACTATTAAAATTTTGCTTTTAGGAAAAACTTCTGCGTTCATGGCTTTAATTATGGGGATTGCCTCGGTAAAAATCAATGAATTCTTTGATTTTTTTAATTTGAAATTCAGTAGCCAACTTTTGTAATTCCGTGGCAAATGGAACCAAATCAAGATCTTGTTCTTGGAGGATAGCGGCTCGCTTAGCAAGCCCATTAATATTGCCCTGCATGACTAAATCAAAAAGAATTTCCATTTCTGCGGATGAAGGAGAAACCATGAAGGTATTATCGAAATTAGGATTCGTATTGATAGGATCAAATTTTAGTAATCTATGTAATGTATTTGCTTCGTAATTAATTTGGTGTGGATTTAGCTCCTCATAGATCCATTCTATGTCAAGGTGTTTCTCGATTTTGGTTAACAAACTATCAAAATGAATAGGCTTCGGCAAAAAATCATTACCTCCTGTCTCAATACTTTGGGTTGCATCCTTGCTAAAGGCACTAGCTGAGGTCACAATGATGATGATATGCTGTAGGGCTGGTGATCGCCGAAATTGTCTAATCATTTCAAATCCATCCATGACTGGCATGACCAAATCAGTAATGATTAAACTTGGTTTGTAGTGAGCGGATAGATCTAGCGCCTCCTGTCCATGACTAGCTTCAATAATTTTAAACCCAATTTCTCGCAGTAATTTTACCAACACTGTTCGATTTTCCCACTTGTCATCAACTAGCAAAATTGTTTTTTGTATACCTGTATATCCAACAATTTTACGTTGAGTTAATTTATCATTTATTTGTAGCCAATCAATTGATTGTTGAGATGATTTTAATTGTAAATCTATCCAAAAAGTACTACCTTTACCTATTTCACTTGTCACCTGAATTGAACTTTGCATCATCTCGACAATTTTTTGGCTAATTGCTAACCCCAATCCCGTACCCTCAGATTTCGATTGAGAATTACCGACTTGCTCAAAGGGCGAGAAGATATGTTCTAGGTAATCTTGACTAATACCAATACCCGTATCTTCGATTTGAAAGCGGACATTTGTTACAGGTGGTTGCTGCCCCGCCAAAGGCAAGGAAATAACATCAACCTTAAAAGTCACGCCACCATCTTTAGTAAATTTGATTGCATTACCCAACAAATTTAAGAGTACTTGTCGCAAGCGCTTATCATCGGCGATAATCCCCATAGGCAAGTTCGCTGACGGCAAATAAGTAAAAGTAATTCCCTTTTGTTCCGATCTGACTGTACAAATTTCAACTACTCCTTGCAAAAAGTTGGGGAAATGAAAATCAATTTCGACTAAATCCATCTTGTTTGCTTCAATTTTAGCAAGATCGAGAATATCAGCAATTAGGTTGAGCAGATGATTGCCACATTGTTTGATTACGTTAATACCATCAATTTGCTTTTGAGTTAAGTTGCGATCGCGTTCTAAAATTTGGACATAGCCAAGAATGCCATTGAGCGGCGTTCTTAATTCATGACTCATATTGGCTAAAAATTCACTCTTGGCTTTGTTGGCAAGATCCGCCGATTCCTTCGCCTTAGCAAGTTCTAATTCCGCTTGTTTTCGCTCGGTAATATCGGTGTGCGAACCGATCATCCGCGTGGGAGTACCATCTTTAAAAACAGCCATTCCCCTTGCTAAAACCCATTTATAGGAGCCATCTTTGCAACAGACTTGATGCTCGGCTATGTAGTGAGGGGTTTCTCCTGCCCAGTAGTTTTCTACAATAGACATGACGCGGCTAAAATCGTCAGGATGCACCAACTTCATCCAAGAATCAACATTCGGCGCAAGTTCATCTTCTTCATATCCCAGCATGGTTTTGTAACGAGTAGAGAAAAACACCTGATTAGTTGTGCAGTCCCAATCCCAAATACCATCATTATTGCCCTCCAGCACCAGTTGCCAGCGTTTTTCGCTCTCTTTAAGTTGCTGTTCCGCAAGGTTGCGATTATAGGATTCGATCGCAAGAGCCACTAAATCACCAATTGAACGCGCAAAACTTTGTTCCAACAAAGACCATGTACGCGGCTCTCCTGTATGTTCTAAGCTAAGCATTCCCACAATATCATTATTTTGACGTAAAGGAATCTCTAAAATCGAGGTAATACCAAGCTGAATTAAATAACTATCGGCTAAGTCTAAGGTACGAGCATCGTTTAAGGCATCATTAACTGATATGGCAAGCTCTGCTTTCAATTCACCAAGATTTTTTGACAAGGAATTAGAAGAAATATTCGGCTCAACAATATGCTCCTCCGAACTTAGTAAAAACAAGTCTAAACAAGTCCAATTGATTCGTGCTTCTTTAACTAACCAAACGCTACTGCGTTGAACTTGTAAAGCTTTTCCTATGGCTTCGGTTAATCTTTGAATACTGAGAGAGAGATTTCCTTGGCGTATGGATTCATCTTTAGCCAGTTCATTGAGAATTTGGTAGTGATAACTGACGACAACTGCTTTTTCTTGAAGTTCATTTTGAATTAAAATCCGATCGCTAATTTCTTTGGCTAACTCACTAGTGCGTTCTTCGACCTTTAGCTCCAGCGATCGCGAATATTCCTTTAATTGATGACGTGACTGACTAACTTGTTGTCTCATCTGATCAATGGCTATAGAAATGGCGTTAATTTCCTCAATCCAACTATGTGGCAACCGTTGATAAAAGTTTTCCGCAGCGATCGCCAAACTAGCATCGCGCAACTCCAATATTTGCTGTACAATCCAACGCGATGTCTGGATTCCGATAAGAATTAATACAAATAGTACAATCGTGAAAATCCATCCCAATGAAATGAAATTACCAATAAAATTACCATTAACTTGTGAGTGAAGATCGGATTCGGGAATTACGACAAAGATATACCAGTCTAGCCCTTCCACATCTTCAAAGGGAAATATTTCGACAAAATACTTTTCAGTATATTTTTCAGTAACTTGTTGATTGCCAGCTTTTTTATTAAGAACTATTTCCAGTTTCTTAACGTTGTGTTCAATGGGAAGTTGATCAATTTTGCCTAGATGCTGCCCAAAATGTTTATCCGCACCAATGAAAGTTTCGCGAATCATCGGATTACTGCTATCTATCGCTCTCAATCTTTGAACTTTCCCGCGCTGATTCCTTAGCTGATTTCCTACTTGAGTTTCTTGATCTATTTTAAATAGAGGCTCTTGATTAGATGTTGCCACTAAAAGCCCCGATCGCTCAACAATAAATGTCTGGCTAGAAGGACTTAAACGATTTTTTTCTAGCATACGGCTAATTTCGCCTAGATTCACACTGGCAGCGATCGCATATTGCGGTTTGCCTTCTTGATCAAAAACTGCTTGAGTTGCTGAAATATTTAGATTATTACTATCAGGTAATGCATCAATATCTGCCCATACCAAATTTTGGCTAGCGATCGCTTTTTGATACCACTGTTGCGATCGGGGATCATAATCTTGATCTATTTGCAATTGCCGCCCTAATACACCATTAGCACTAAGCCAATACCAATTCTGGTTAGGGAAATTTTTAGTCAATTTCAATATAAAACCATTATTTAGCTGGCGAACAAGTCCAATGTAATTTCCTGAACTATCACCGATATTAATATCGCTAATTGGTAAAAATATATTCAACAACTGCCGAAATTGCTGAATAATCTCCGAGGATGTTTGCGTATCAATGGGATTGCTTTTACGTGCTTGGATATTGAGCTTCACCGCCTGCATGGGCGATTGTAAATAATCGGAAATTTCCCGTTTTAGAGAATTGATCGCATTTGAGCGCAATTTATTACTGAAATCATTTGCAACTCTTTGCTCATTTTGAAAAGAAAAATAGCCAATAACCCCTATAACTACAGTCACCTGTAGAATAAAGGGAAGAATCATCAGCGATCGCAGCGAAACTTTCCTGAATTTCTGTTTTGATACACTAAATGAGTCGTTATTCATCTATGGCTTGATTTGAGCGTCTAACGCATCGCTATCTACACCTAGGGTTTGATGCTATTTTGGCTTAAACCATACAGATATTTAGGTTGTCTACGATACCCATATTGCTTCTCACCAAAGAATAAAATACAGCCCTATGAAGCCATCTCAAAATCCCTGTCCCGATCCGCCTTCTTATCAAGTCCATTTTGCTGTGATCACTGTTAGCGATACCCGCACTCCCGAAACTGACAAAAGCGGAAACTTTATCAAACAGTCCATGACTAATGCAGGACATCAGCTTGATTATTACACCATCGTCCAAGATGAGCCAGACCAAATTCGCGAACAAATGTCTAAATTAGCAGCGATCGCTGCTCTAGACGCAATCATCCTCAATGGCGGTACAGGCATCGCACCTAGAGATACCACCTATGATGCGATCGCGGCTCTACTTGAGAAAACGCTACCAGGATTTGGCGAGATGTTTCGATATCTGAGTTGGCAAGAGGTTGGCTCAAGGGCGATCGCCTCACGCTCTGAGGCAGGGATCTATCAGGGCAAGTTAGTATTTTCATTGCCAGGTTCTAGTAATGCGGTGAAGTTAGCGATCGAGCAGCTAATCTTGCCAGAAATTATTCATCTTATTCGCCAATTAAAAGGACTACATTAGAAACCATTTAAGAATTACTTTCTACGGTCGAAGACTCCAAGAACGCCCCCTCATTCTGGTCAGAAATTCATCCTTGAGCTTGGTGGCGCGAAGGAGTTCCTCGTTAATGTGCTTTAGTTTGACTTCCGCTTGTTTGCGCTGAGTAATATCTTTTGCAATCCCGAAGAAGCCAATAATTTGCTGGTTGTCATTTTTAAGAGCCGTGACTGATAACAACACAGGAAAGTGAGAACCATCTTTGCGGATAAAAGCCCATTCTTGTTCACTTCAAACCCAACAGGAATATCCTGCTCCAGTTCAGCAGAGAGAGGCATCTCCGTCAATTATCTCTTGGCGATCGTGCAGAATCTCAGGTGTTATACCGATCAGTTCTGACCGCATCAAAGGCAATCGCGATGTCGAACGAGGACGATTAAATGAAAACTCCAATTCAATAGTTTAAAAGAAATCATCATTAACTACTTGTTTATGTGGTGTGGGCAGCGATTTTAAATGACTGAGAAACTGTAACAACTCATCATTAGTCAATTGCTGACGCGATTTTTTATCGAAAGTTCTGACCAAATAATCACGCCCCTGTGGTTTTGTCCAGCTTAGTCGTTCCATCTCCACATCAATTTTAGAAATAGCATCCGACAGATCTACAGGCTCAGGAGCGATTTGAGGTGTTGAGGCATGACCGATCGCTGATGGCGTAACCGATGCTTGAACTGGTAAATTTTCTGTTTGAGCGTAATTAAAACTTGGTTCAGGGACATATTCCGTTGAACTATATTCATTAGCATAGTCACGGGAATAGTCAGGTGCTGGCTCCGATTGAATTGTATGCGTAGTATGCGTAATCGGACGTGAATCGGCGATCGCCCCACTAGTCATCCCATTGTTTACCGCAGCCCCAGTGATCGCATTAAAATTTGCCGATGGTAAAGAATTCACTGGCGATGTTTCCCGCGAAACTTGGGTTAATCTTGGTGTATAGCCCCCATAATTATTATCAAACGTGTTATCAAAGGAAATACCCGCGATCGCAAATGCTCTTTTGACAGCACGATCTTCGGCTATTTCCAGATCGCTATCGACAGCCGTAGCAGTTGCCATGATCGCATCACCTTGAGAGATGATCGCTCTGAAGGCGTGAAGACCATCAATTTTGGGGAGCATCTCAGTTTGGATGCGCCCTTGCGGATATTGAGAGCGAAACTGAGCAAACATAAATAAGTACAGAATCAATTTTTTAGTTGCAGCATTTATTGCTGATGTTTGACTAGAGAATAATAGAATTTATGCACCATTTGATTGATGTAGGGGCAATTCATGAATTGCCCCTACATCAATCAAATAGTGCTTTGGGATAATCGATACCCAGGGATCTTCTGTTCATCGACTTCATCGATCTGATCAGGATCAAGATATTCATTGGCATATTGCATATAGACCTTTTCACTGACAAATAAATCAAATAAATCGGGATCGATATGATTATCTAGTTTCATCTTACCGAGAATTTGCAGACATTCCGTTAAAGTTTTGCCCTTTTTATAGGGACGATCTTTGGCGCTAAGCGCCTCAAAAATATCGGCAATCCCCATCATTCTGGCAGGTAATGACATTTGATCGCGAGTTAGTCCTTTAGGATAACCTTTTCCGTCCATCCGTTCATGATGACCGCCAGCATATTCAGGCACACGCCGCAGATTACGAGGATAGGGCAGTTGCTGAAGCATTTCAATAGTGACCACAATATGATCATTAATAATTTTGCGTTCTTCAGCCGTTAAAGTTCCCCTAGCAACACTGAGGTTATATAGTTCATCGTCAGTTAAGAAATTGGTTTCCACACCGTTGGGGTCAATCCAGCGATATTTGGCAATTTGCTGAAGACGTTCTTTGTACTCATCTCGCATAAATTCGCCACCAACATTACAAATTCGCAAGAAATTCTGATCGCTAGAATATTGGGTGATCTTTTGCTGTAAAGATTCTTCTAAATCAGGGATAATGCTCAGATTTCCCGACTCGATCGCCGCAATTTTTTGGTGTAGAAAACTAACTTCAGCGTCACGTTTCAGTATTTCAAAACGAGTATTGACTAAATGAATGCGATCGAAAATAGTTTCTAATTTAGTTGCCTTATCAATCACATGCACAGGCGTTGTCACCTTACCGCAGTCATGCAACAGCCCTGCAATTTTTAGCTCATACAGTTCTTCCTCATCTAAGTTGAAATCCCGAAAAATACCATAATCAGCTTTGCAAGCAGCATCTGCAATCATCATCGTCAAAGTTGGTACGCGGCGACAGTGAGCGCCATTGTAAGGCGATTTTTTATCGATCGCTTCAGACATGAGATTAATAAAAGATTCAAATAGTCCCCGAAACTGTCCGACTAATTTGTTATTGGTCAAAGCGATCGCGGCTTGCGAAGCGAGGGACTCAGCGATACGCTGCGAAATTTTAGAAAACTCAATAATTTGGTTGCTACATTGATCTTTGGCATTGATTAATTGCAAAACACCAATTAATTCGTTTTCGTGATTGAGCATGGGCAATGTCAAAAAAGACTGCGATCGATATCCCATCTTGACATCAAAAGCTCTAGTCCCTGAAAAGTCAAACCCTTCGGCAATATAGGCATCGGGAATATTAATTGTCTTTTTATATAGGGCGGCATGGGCGGCAACCATCGTATTGTTGGGGTTGCCATCTGGATCATAGAGCGGTAAAGGCTCAAAAGGTATGGGATTTCCCAATTTCGCGCCCATCATAATTCCCAGGGAGTCGTTGATGATCATCTCAAATTGAAGATGCCTTTTATCCTCTGTTGCTAAATATAATGTGCCACCATCAGCATTTAAAATCGCTTTGGCTCCTTTTAGGATCATCTCTAACAACTTTGGCGTATTTTTTTCCGCAGAAAGAGCTATGCCGATCTCATTCAGTTTTTCAATGAGTTCGGAGGATTCTACTCTGGTTTCGAGATCGCCAATTGTCATGGTTTCTTCCCTAATTACTTAATATCCTGATGATCTTGAGACACTATTTGGAGAGCCTACTTGGACATGTCATTGGGGATTTTTGAGCCTTGCCAATTACCAAAATTGTTTGTACTGTCGCCAGTTCCATAACTGCCATAAAACCCCTTGCAATTTTCACTAAAAATCAACAGGCCTTTCCCCCGTTGTTTGGGCTGCTTTAGAGGGGTCTCTTGCCAATCAAAAGTAATCACATTGTTACGCAATTTGCCTGTAAACTCACCTATTATATTACCGCGCTCAAAATTACTGTAGGTATATTTCCCTAATACTTGTGCGTTGTCTTTTTCTTCTAGATGCATCTTACCTAGAGGTGTTTGCCAATCACCAGTAATTTTAGACTTACAGGCAAGGTTGCTATCTGGAGTTGATTCAGGTGCAGTGAGATAATTAGCGCCGATCATGGTAACTAAGATAACCCCGCCGATTCCAATAGCAAAAATCACTCCAGAAGCAGAGAAATTACCGATAATTTTGTCTTTAATAAATTCTGGGAGACGTTGATAAATATCTTGTAAAGCTTTTAAATTGTTTTTTGCGGGGGAAACAACGGAATTTTCATGATCTAACTCCTGTGTTGTAGGATTAGAAGCCTCACTATCCTCTTTTGGCAATGGTTTTGATTGCTTGCCTCTACCTGACCAAAGTTTTAGCATAAAGTTTTAGCGTAAAGTTTTAGCATATCAATCTGTTTGCCAAGTTCAGCAAATATGTTAATAACGACATCTACTGTCACAATCTACAGTCACATTGTCGCATGATCACAAAAATGTTTTTGGAATTAAACGTATGACTCAACCTTCAGAAACCGATGTTCAACAGATTTTTGATCGCATTGCCCCAGTTTACGATCGCTTTAACGATCTACTGAGCCTCGGTCAACATCGGATCTGGAAAAAAATGGCGCTGCGTTGGTGTGAACCGCAACAGGGTGAAAAATGGATCGATCTCTGTTGCGGATCTGGCGATATGACGGCTTTAGTTGCCAAACAGGTTGCGCCAAATGGTCAAGCGATCGGACTAGATTTTTCTAAGCAGCTTTTGGCGATCGCCTCTCAAAAAGCCAAAAACTATGCACCCAACATTCAAAGAATGCTGACATGGCAAGATGGCAATGTTTTGAGTCTACCCTTTACTGACAATAGTTTTGATGGTGCGACCTTAGCCTATGGTTTGCGAAATGTGGCAAATATTCCCCAATGTTTATCAGAATTGCATCGGGTTTTAAAAAATGACGCAAAAGCTGCGATTTTAGATTTTCATCGTCCTAGCGATCGCCTCATGCAAAATTTTCAGGATTTTTATCTGGATCGGGTGGTCGTGCCTTTAGCCGATCGCTTTAACATGAATGAGGAATATGCCTATATTGCACCGAGTTTAGCGCGATTTCCCATTGGTTCCGAGCAGGTAAAACTGGCTAAAGCCGCAGGATTTAAGCAGGCTACCCATTATGCGATTGCTAATGGCATGATGGGAATACTAGTGTTAAAGAAGTAGAAGCGTTGATTCTACTTCTCTAATCTGAAATATGGTCAAATTTTACAAAAGCCGAGTCAAAAATGGAAACACAGTATCTACTTTTGTATGTTATTTAAGATATTTGGAATATAAACTTAATTTGGAAAACACAATGGATTGGGTTTATCTCATTATCGCAGGACTATTAGAGGTTATTTGGGCAAGCACACTTAAATATACTGACGGCTTCACAAAGCTCGTACCCAGTTTGATTACTATTTCTACCCTCACGACGAGCTTCATTCTCCTTGCTCAAGCCCTAAAAACTTTACCAATTGGCACAGGATATGCAGTTTGGACGGGGATCGGCGTGGTGGGAACAGCGATCGTTGGCTCCGTGTTTTTGGGTGAATCGCGTGATTTATCGAGATTTATCTGTATTACCCTGATTATGCTTGGTATTATCGGTTTGCGGTTTACAGGCTCGAAATGATAGCATAGGCAATGCTTTTGCCAAAACTATTGCCTAAAATAAAAGAATGGATTCTCAGCCTTTGCAAAATAAATCCTTGAATGCTAAGTCATTTTTACTAAGCATTCTCAGCTTATTATCTGTTTTGTTTATTGTCTTCACTTTACAGGCAAGCTGGAATAATCCCCAAGAGCAAACAAAACTAGATTTATTGCAAACAGATTTAATCTTGCAAGCCACACAAGAGCAAGCTACACAGGAGCAAGGGAACTCTCCAAATACTGATGACATCTTCCAATTCTTAATCGGTGATACTAGCTCTGAAAGTCCAGAAAACATCTATTCACAATCTCTCCGTAGTTATCAAGAAGTACTTAACGCCAATAAATCTACCCTTACAAGAATTAATAATGTCGGTGCAGATACCGATCCAAACATTAATCCCAATTTACAAACTCTCTCGAAACAACGGCAAAAAAAGCAAAGTACGGTTGGTGAATTGGGGATAAGGACAGGTTTGCTGCAAGTGCAAACTGGTGATATTCAAGGGGCGATCGCTACATGGTCGAGTATTATTGAACTAGATGGTCAATCAATGAGCAGTTACGGCTTGACTGCACAAATCCTCAAGGGTTTATGGTCAGAGCCAACGCAACTATTACCTAATGCTGAAGCACAAATTCGCAATACCCTTGATGGCTGGTATCGCAAAGTCGCATTGATTAAACTGTATGAATCTCAACAAAGAACAGAACAGCTATCTCAACTGAATCAACAAGCACAAGTAGAAGTCAATACCGCTATCAACCGTTTGATTATTATCAATTCTATCCCTTTGATTGGTGGTAGTGTCGGAATTTTTGTCTGGTTGGGATTATTGATTCAATGGATTTTCTTTCGTAAATCTTCTCCATTTTCAAATTCAAACCCCACCAATTGGCAAGTAGGTTGGGGACTCGAAACAACTTGGGAAGTCATGGTCTTATGGTTTACGGCTTTCTGTTTAATGACTCAGTTAGTTCTGCCCCTAATCTTTGAACTTTTAGGAATCGAATCAAGGGTTAGCGAAAGCTATACTCTACAGGCATTATTAGTCTTGATTCCCTATACTCTTTCGGTAATTCCTATGTTGCCAATTATGCAAACTAGCCTTGCCGCCTATCGCCCCTTAGCGCCCGAATGGTTTCGCATCAAAATTAGTGAGCCAAAATGGTTAATTTGGGGATTTGGAGGATATTTTGCCGCAGTTCCTTTAGTCTTAATTGCCTCAATTATTAGTCAGAGATTTCTGCAAGGTCAAGGCGGCGGGAATCCATTATTACCAATCTTGACTGACAGTCAAAATATCTTGCCAAAATTCCTGCTCTGGACAACCCTCGCGATCGCTGCACCATTTTTTGAAGAATATCTCTTTCGTGGTTTTCTGTTGCCATCACTTACCAAATTTATGCCCGTGTGGGGAGCGATCGCTTTAAGCGGCTTTATGTTTGCTGTAGCGCATTTGAATATTGCCGATATTATCCCCCTCAGCGTTTTGGGGATGGTGATGGGCTTTATCTATTGGCGTTCGGGCAATCTCCTCTCTTCGATGCTATTACATTGCCTCTGGAATAGTGGCAGTTTCTTCGCATTAATCGCCCTTGGCGGCAAATAAAAGCGTAGTGGCAATTCATGAATTGCCACTACGCTTTTCTATTTGTGCAGAATAATCCAAGGATGTTCGACAATGGCGGAAATGTTTCCTTTAAATGGTTCGCTGTGCGATCGATTGGGAGCCTCAAGTAAATTTAAAAATCGCTCCACATCTTCAAAGTTGACTTGATGGATTAGATAGCGTGATAGGAATTGTCGGACAATCCTTCTTTGCAAAGCTAGAGGCTGATCTTGCAATTTCTGGCGATGCAACTTTGGCGATCGCTCATCCCATATTACCGATATATTTTCTTCAAAAAACTTACTAGCTTGCTCCTCTAAATACAACACATCCCCATGCAAAAGCTCTGATGTCTGCGCGATCACACTCTCTAGCTGCGGATTAAAATGTGCTTGCAAATAGGGGATTGTCTCTAAACGTAAGCGATTGCGGCGATAGTCGAGATTTTGATTAGTGCTATCTTCCCAAATTGGAATTTGATTTTCATCACAAAATCCCTTAGTTTGATGGCGACTAACATTTAATAGTGGGCGTACCAAATTAATATCATCAGTGAGCGATCGCCGCCAAGTTAAAGAAGCTAGACCATCGGCTCCACTGCCCCGCATCAAGTTATAGAGTAAAGTTTCGACGCGATCGCTACGAGTATGTCCCGTCACCACAAAATCACAATCATTAATTTTTGCTATTTCTACAAGCATCGCATAGCGCCATTCCCGAGCCCGAGCCTCACTTTTTAGCGGTATTTCCGCAGTTCGCAAACAAAAATTAATGCCCCATGTCTGTGCAATTTGCTGTACATGCTCAGCATTAGCCCTTGAGTCACTACGCCACTGATGATCACAATGGGCAATCTCTAAATTCCAATTATATTTGTCTCGTTGCATCAGCAATAGTTTGGCTAAACACAACGAATCTTGCCCCCCTGAAACTGCAATTAACAGATTTGCATTTTTGGGCAGTAGATCAGGATGCGATCGTAAAACTGCATTTAGTTCAGCGCGTAATTGCTTAGTAAAGCTCAAGAATCACCAGAAAATAAAGGGACATAGACATAACGTTAAGCCATTATTCTAATTACCGATCGCCGATCGCAATTTCCGTAATGTATCAGAAATTGTTATAAATGCTTGATTCTTAGCAAGTTCAGCTACTATTTCGGGACTACTTGTATCGAGAAATTCGTTGTAAGTAGTAATTGCTGTTCCAAGACGGGTAGACTCAATTTCTGCTTCTAATCCAGAACCTGTCTTGCTTTTGGCAATCAATCCTGACAAATTATTAATCAATTTCACGGTCGTTAATACATCTGCTCCCGAACCAGCAATTTGTGCCGCGATCGCCGCTTGATTTGCTGAGCCGCCTGATGCGAGGACAGCGATCGCCGTAATCATTGCTGCTTGAGTATTTTTAGTTGCTTTAGGAATTAATGATGGTGGTTTTCTGCCAATTTTTACTGAGCCATCTGATTGAATGGTGGGTGACACAATTAACGCATTGGCGATCTTGCCGCCAGCCAGTGAAATAGTCACCTGTTTTTTAGGTGCATCATAGAAAGTCGAGAGATTGGCTACCCCATTTTTAGTGGGGATCGTTGAAGAAAGGATTGTATCTGATGAATCAAGCCTAAGTGCTTCATTTATAGCAAATAAAACTTCAGTTTTTAGCTTTATCAATGGCTCAGAGTCAAGAGTGTTGAGATCAGCATCAGCAGATACTAGCGTTAAGATATTGCGATCGCTTTCATTCCCATTAGAAAACTTTTGCAATAACAAAGCCGCCTCTGTATTAGCAGATTTTTTTTGTTCTGAAGTTAAGGTGAATGGCGTATTTCCTTTCGCATTGTTAGCTTCGTCATTCCCAGATTGTGGTCGCGCATAGTTTATAAAGTTTGATCCTGTATTAACACCAGAGTCCGCTTGACTGATTAATGTTTGGGCATAACTCGGCAGTTGCAATGCACTCACAAATAGGGGACTGAAGCTGACGGTAATCAAAAAAAGCTTAACTTTTAACATGGGTTTCTCCAGAAATTACAGATTATAAAAAAAGCGCACCCGAAGGTACGCTCTTTTTATAGCAGTTTAAACCGCTATAGATTCATGCTAATCACCAAATGCAGATCTGAGCTTACGCAAAGTTTCACCGATTTGGAGAAAAGACTTGTTCTTAGAAAGTTCAACAACAACTTCGGGGCTACTAGTATCGATAACCTCGTTATAAGCAATGATTGCTTCAGCAAGCTTAGCAGGAGTAACTGATCCTGCCTTGCCTTGAGCTAAAACAAGCTCTTTAGCAAGATCCAAAGATTTAAGACGCGAAGCATTTAGATTCGGTACTAGTGGATTTGACGCATTGGGATCTGTTGATAGTGTGGTAGATATACCTGCCAATGCAGCGACTAGTCTTACCGATGCTCCTATCCCAGCCCCTGTGCCAGCAATCTGAGCGGCGGCGGCGGCTTGAGTTGCACTACCACCAGCCAGTAAAACAGCGATCGCAGCTTGAGATGCGTTTGTGGCTAAAGTGGCATTGGCAATAGGAGGCACAGCAACAGTAACGCCTCCAACTGTTACAGATCCAGATGTTGTTCCTGTTGCCGTAACCACAGAACCCAACGAAGTGCCACCTCTAGACGCGCTAAAGGTTTGACCCGTTGTGCTGGTAGCGGCACTAGCTGTGACGGTTACACCGCCAATTGTTCTTGTGGTAGTGCCTGTAGTTGGTGCATTGGCGATCGCAGCTTGAGCATTACCTAATGCAGCAGGTACAGCAACAGGAGCCAAGGTACTATTTGAAGTGATGAGGACTAAAGTTGTCGAAGAGGCAACACTACCATCCGCCGCTAAAGTTTGTAGTACAGCAGTTGTGGCTTGACCAAGAGCTGATATTTGCGCGGGACTAACCAACACTTGGGTAGAGGCATTGTTGCTGTTGCCATTATTAGCAGGGGAAGAAAAAACAGTCGTTCCTGAAGCGCTTATATTCACACCACTAGCAACACCTGCTTGACCTTGACTCGTTGTAAAATTGGCTTGGGCGTGAACAGGAGCTTGGAAAACGGTCAAAGATAGAGGACTCAGGCATAGAGCCAACAGAAAAGGCTTGATTTTCAACATTATATTCTCCAAAGTAAAGGGTGGTTATTTAGGTAAGAAATTGAAGCCATAGCTGGCACTTAAGACCAGAACCGTTCCACCGGCAGTGTTATCCGTTAAGTCACCGCCAGTCAACACAAACGTAAGCGGGATTTCTGGATAAGGAACATAGGAAACACCTGCATTGATGCCTACACCACTCCAAGATGCGCCTACGGAAAATTGAGGAAGAACTTGCACACCAACACCTGCAAATACACCCGTGCTAGCATTACCCTGACGGAATTGACCGCCGCCAACCCCTGCGGAGAAGGAAATCGGCATCTTGTTGTATTGATCATCAGCTTGTAGCAAAGAATAAGTGCTGACAACACCATACACAGACGAAGGAATCACACCTTCAGTAACATGCTGGGCAAAAGCATTCCAACCAACCCCAACACTAACTTGATTTGTGCCTTCAGCATAAACAACACGATGAGCTTTTACATCAAATGTACCGTTTCTGCCAAAGTTCTTGATACTGCCTTGGTTGTAAGCAAATTCTACGCCAATTGTATCAGCACTTCCCAATCCAAAACCAACACTAATGCTGCCATCAATATTGCCATCGCGTCTTTTGCCTGGTGTAGCTCCTGAAGCAGATACAAAAGCGTTGCCCCAGCTAGCGCCAAATCCACTAGGAATACCGAAACCTAAACTAGGTGAATTCCCCCCTGATGAAGGTGGCACATAGAAGGCTGTTGGTAGAGGCTTAACTCTCAATTGTTCGCGTAAATTACTGGAACTCTCTTGAGCAAGAAAAATAGAAGGCTCAGCAGCGATGTTTTGTGGAATAGATTTGAGATACTTAGCCTGATTAGGCGAGTTATTAACTACCTGCTTGTCTGCTGGCAAAGCTTTAGTTGTAACTTGAGTTGTAACTTGTAAACCCTGACTCTTCTGAGCATCTTGAGATGGATTTACTTTGTTTGTAACCACTTCAGCATTAGCAGCGATCGCACCACTAGCAAGGATTAATCCTGCGATCGCCACACTGGAAATGTCTTTAACCAGACCCTTCATTTAATCACTCCTCTAGTAATTGCGTAAGTTTATTATGTTAAACAATAAATTATTTCAAATAGTACACCGATTCTCGCCTGTTTGTAAATAAGCATTTTTTATTATTGATTTGTTGTGTTATGCATTCACAATAAACCAATCACAATATGATGTACAAGCTAATACAAAACAAACTAATGCTATGTCTTCTATGCCTTTGAGTGTTAGTGAACAGGTCTTTTATTGCTTTTATTGTCACAAAAGATTTTAAATGAAGCTAAATATCCAATTCACAATGAAAGAAATAATCAACTTGCATTATGCCAAACAAATCAATAAACTTAAGAATGTATTAATAATCACAAAGTATATGGGTTCTAATTATTGTGCTTAGGAATTAGAGGATTTACTCAATTTGCTTAGAAACTATGAAAGCTTTAAATTGTACAGATAAACCGATAAAATCACCGCAAGACAATGCTTTTACAGGTTTATCTACACTTCAACCTAGAACAAAGCACTTTAACGAGCTTATTCGGAAACAAGGCGCAGAAATTTTTTCTTGCCCACTTGCAAGACTTTCCCCGTAAGCTCATTGGCATTAGCAAAGGTGCGATCGCTTAGTTTTTCGCCATCAAGCTTGACTGCACCATTTTTGATTTGACTTTGAGCTTCGCTGTTACTTTTGCAGAGTCCAGAAGCTTTAACCAAATAATGCAATGGCGCAGGAAAATTAATCTCAGCGAGATTAAATTCGGGAATTTCGCCTAGATCTTTAGTATTGCCAGCAATAACAATTTGTTCTGCGTCCTGTTGAGCTTGCAGCGCAATTTCGGGACTGTGATATTGACTGACGATCACTCTGGCTAGCTGTTTTTGCTTTTCGCGGGGATTTTCTGGCAAACTGGCAAGATCAATATCAGTTAACAACTCAAAATATTGATCAACCAGCGCATCAGGAACTTTTTCCAGTTTGGAATACATTGACAGTGGTTCGTCCGTCAGTCCGACATAATTGCCAACAGATTTGGACATTTTCTGTACACCATCCAAACCCACCAGTAATGGCAATAACATCCCAAATTGGGCGGGTTTACCTTGGCGATTTTTGTCCTTTAATTGCAAATCTCGCCCAACCAGAATGTTAAACTTTTGGTCAGTGCCGCCTAGCTCCACATCGGAGTCGATCGCTACGGAGTCATAGCCCTGTAATAGGGGATAGAGAAACTCATGCAAATAGATCGGATTACCTTTTTCGTAGCGATCGCTAAAACCTTCTTTAGCTAGCATCTGCCCTACGGTCATACTGGCTTGCAAGGTGATAATTTGTTGCAAATCAAGTTTATTTAGCCATTCGCCATTGCGACGTAACTCAAAGCGATCGCTGGAAAAGTCGATAATTTTTTTGGCTTGCTCCAAATAAGTTGCAGCATTGTAAGCAACTTCTTCGGGGGTAAGGCGCGGTCTTGCTTCTGAGCGCCCTGTGGGATCGCCAATTTGAGCAGTAAAGTCACCAATAATTAATACTGCTTTGTGTCCTGCATCTTGAAATTGGCGCAATTTTCTTAAAGCAACGGTATGCCCAAGGTGCAAATCAGGACGGGTGGGATCGATGCCTAGTTTAATAATGCGCTTGCCAGATTGGAGGCATTTGCGTAAATCATTACCACTAGTATGAGCTTGTCTAGCAAAGGATGTGAGTGGTGGAAATAATCGAGTATTCTCCTGTCGAAACTTTTCTTCTTTTTCAAGGTCGCTATCAGGAAATATTTCAATAACGCCACGTTCTATGATTTTATCGAGATTTGTGTTGGCTAAGCTTTGAGACATGCTGAAAAAAGTTAACTAAAATTTTTTGATGATTGAACTGCTATGAGATTAATGAGTTTACATAATATTGAGTTTATTATGTAAACGGGTTGGATATTTTCAGATACTGTAGGATGAGTTAGCCATAGCATAACGCACCCTATAAACTTTGATAGTGAGTTACGCTGCGCTAACGCACCCTACAACAAGAATTTTTGGTTTCTCCGACAGGTTGCTAGTTACTTACTTTTAAAGCTGAGATCTCAGTTAAAGATAAACCAGTAATTTGACAAATAACCTGATCGTCAACCAAATTCAGCATTCTCTTTGCAGTCTCAATAGTATTTTGTTGAATGCCCTGCTGGATGCCCTGTTGAATGCCCTGCTGAATGCCTTGCTGAATGCCCTGCTGAATGCCTTGCTGAATGCCTTGCTGAAAACCCTTTACAACAGCACCACGTTGATCATGAATAAAAATTTCACTTTTTTCCTGATCCTCTAGTTCATCAGGGGTGAGATTTACTTGATTTGCAATATAAAAGGCTTTTTTAATTTCAGGCACTTGCGTCATCTCTTCTGGAACTTGCTCAAGTGATCGCGCTTCTGTCATAAAAAACAACCATTTATCAATCAAAAATTTCAATTCTGACAACTGCTTTTTGAATTTTGGCAGTTCCACAAAGATTAGTTCGATGTCATAAATAGGATAGTCAATTAAGTAATCTTTCTCCTTTAGGATAAACCTTGACAACACCTTATCTATGTCTGGAAACATGACAAAATCAGTAATTGTCAGCGCAATTACAGGCGTAAGCTCACTGTAGCTCTGTCCTGTACTGAGTTGTGTGGAATAGGATTTAGCTGCATTATACAGAATTCGTTTTTCAAAGCCTTCCACATTCAAGACTTGCATTTCAATGATGACGCTACGGGTTTTATGATCATCATCAATAATTTTGGCTTTGATATCTAGGTAACTGTCCTTAATGCCACGAATTTTTGGGGCAACGTAGGGATTAAGAATTTCTAAATCTTGAATCACTGGCTGCTCTTGATAAATGATGGCATTGAGAAAGCTAATCAGAATATCTTTGTTGTCTTCCGATCCGAATATTTTTTTGAAGGCAAAGTCAATTTTGGGATTAATGAAGATCATAGTTATTGTCCAGTGGTTACAAAACTAAGTCGAGGTAGTTACTACGATTAAAGCACCGATCGCACGATTAAATTTTTCATTGAAGTGTGTATTTCCTCAGTTAGCTTCCGAGTACATTCTTTCGACGCGGCGCGGCTGGATTGATATTCGGCAAGGCGATCTGAAACTGAGATCGGCTCAGCGACAGAGAGCGTTAGTTTGCGATCGCCGAAATTTGGTATTTGTTTAAACACAGAATTAGCGCTGCGATCGGTCACACGCCCCAATACGCTCCACATTAATTTTAAAACTTCAATATAGCGGCTGGGGCTAGGATGTTGGCGCACATAATCGCTGGTGACACCAAGCAGACTTTCAGCAATCCGCATATGCCAATTACCATAGGTGGCTTCTAAGGCGAGTTGATCGGCAAAGCCGCGTTCTACTTGAGATAACTGTGTCAGATCTTTGATGTCATTCCGAAAAATGCGATCCCATCCCGTTTGTTCAAGGCGGCGGCAGCGATCAATCGCTGTACCTTTCGGCTTAATACCAAAACTCATTTCAGCAACACTTAGAATGTGATCGGTTAAATCATGCAAACGTTTTCCCAGATCATCATCGATTTTACTGGGATTTGTTGGGGCGTAGTTGCCATAGAAAGTGTTGTAATAATTTCCGACCCATTGCACCAAATAGTCCCCCAAGTCATAAAGTCTTTGATAGCGATTATCCTTGGTGATTTCAGCCTTGATCAGTCCACATTCTTTTTCAATCGTGGCGATCGCCTGATCTATCTTGCCCCAAGCCTCGCTCGAATATTCGTATTGAATACCTACGGGAATGATCAACATTTCCTCAGTGCGTCCCTCTTTGAGCAAATCCTCCGCAGCCCAAAACCCAATTTGAGCAATCCCTGGTTCTAGCTCGGCAACAATTTCACTTTTACCATTTGTGCCACCTTCTGGAGCCATTGACAATGGTTCTTCCCCGTGGGTGATTTGTTTACGCATGAGGTTGAGGGCGGCGCGATCAAGTTTGCTGCGAAAGGTAGAAATCCCACCTAATGCAGGAAATAGCCAGTCGATATAGGCTCCAGCCCATAGAGAAATGCCGCGATCGTACACAAATCCACTATGGGGATGCTTGTCAAACTTGATCCCCATTACTCGCGCCTGCTCTGGCACTGCATGGGCTAATAAATAGAGCATCCCGAACGGATCATCAGTGGTGGGATGGCGAAAAGCAAGCATATAGCGCGATTTTCCATCCTGAAATTTTTTGGTGGCATGGACAAGGCGATCGATATTGTGGGTTTCAATTTGCTTGATCCCACATTGCCAGCGCAACCAAAATGGCGTTAACAGCCGTAAGATTTTCAATATAACTTGATTTACTTTGGGCGGAAAAACTTTGAGGGATGGTTGAACGCGGGTCAGATCTACTGCCATGATTTCCTTGACTTAACTATGTCGAGATACTTACATAACTAGATTATGTTACAATCGCGCCCAATTTCATTTTTTCGCTACCTTCGGCTGGCAAGCATATATGAGACTTTACACATCAACTCCTCTTCGTAGTTTTGCTATTGGGCTAGTATCTCTTGTGGGGATTAGCATTAATGGACTTGTCAATTTTATTGACGAGAATAGTACCTCGGCAAATGCTCAGTCTTTTCCTAGTGATGCGTCAAATGCTGCTAATAATCAATATTTGGTATATTTGCCCAATGTGGCGAACATTAAACAAGCCAAAATGTTAGCTCCCGATGCCTTTATCAGCCGTCTAGATACAGGTGAACAGGTTGTGCAGTTAGGACGTTTCAATAATTTAAATCTTGCTCAGCGTCGGGCGGCTCAATTTAGTCAAGCTGGGCTTGCCCCACAAATTATAATGGTACAGGGCAAATTTGGGACTAGAGCCAATATCCCAGCAAATACTATTCCAGCGATTCCCCCCTCTATCCCTCAAAATTCGGCTCCAATTCCAGTTGAATCGATACCAGTACAGACCACGAATAATCTGCCGTTACCCGGTGTACCAGGCACTCAGTTTCCCAATAATCAAATCGAAATCGTGCGATCGCCCCAGTCCGATCCCTTACCCATACCCCAAACCATACCTCAGCCTAATCAATCGTTTCCTAATAATTCCCAGCCAAGTTTGCCGATCGCTAGTCAGGGTGTTGCTAATACCGCCCAACTTCGCTATTTCGTGATTATTCCCACAGGCTCGGTATCGGAGTTGCAGCGAGTACAGGCGATCGCCCCTGCGTCACAATTCCGCTCTTCCCATCGTGGCACTTACATTGAGGTACAAGGCTATCCCGATCGCACCAGTGCGGAGACATTAAACCTGACCATTCGCCGTCAAGGGTTTGATAGTCGCGTGGTCTTCTTCTAAATTCTCAAGGATCAAGGATAATCCTTTGGTTTGGGTAATGAGAGGCGACACATTGTGTCGCCTCTCATTATTTGGGCGTTTACGCTTACTCATGACAATTTTATGACAGAATCAATAAGCACCATGTCAAAAGAATTTTTCGTTTAGTATAGCCATGCTCAAAGCTGGGATTGTCGGACTGCCCAATGTGGGCAAATCTACGTTATTTAATGCTCTAGTTGCCAACGCCAAAGCCGAAGCTGCCAACTTTCCTTTTTGTACGATTGAACCAAATGTTGGCTCGGTATCTGTCCCTGACGATCGCCTCAATACCCTCGCTGAAGTTGGTAAGTCGGCGCAAATCATACCCACCAGAGTCGAATTTGTCGATATTGCAGGATTAGTGCGGGGTGCAAGTAAGGGCGAAGGGCTGGGAAATCAGTTTTTGGGAAATATCCGAGTCTGCGATGCGATCGTCCATGTCGTGCGCTGTTTTGAAAATGACGACATCATCCATGTGGAATCATCGATTGATCCTGCGCGTGACATTGAAATCATTACTCTCGAACTTGCCCTCTCTGATCTATCTCAGGTCGATCGCCGTATCGAGCGCACCCGTAAAGCGGCGCGTACCGATGGTGATGCCAAGATCGAGCTAGCGGCTCTCGAAAAAGTCCGTGAAATTCTTGATGCTGGTAAGCCTGCGCGGTTAGCGAATCTCACTGACGAAGAAAGGGAAGCAATTTCTGTTTTGCAGTTGCTGACTCTCAAACCGACAATCTATGCAGCGAATGTGTCTGAGGATGATTTGGCTACGGGTAATGCCTTTGTCGATAAAGTCAGGGCGATCGCTACCTCTGAAAATGCTGAAGTGACAATCGTCTCGGCTCAAGTTGAAGCAGAATTAATCGAACTCCCCGATGATGAGCGTCAAGATTTTCTAGAATCGCTTGGGGTTAAAGAAGGTGGTTTAAAATCGCTAATTCGGGCGACCTATCACCTCTTGGGACTACGCACCTATTTCACCGTTGGTCCTAAAGAAGCCCGTGCATGGACGATTCACGCAGGGATGAAAGCCCCACAAGCCGCAGGTGTAATTCACTCTGATTTTGAGAAATCCTTCATTCGTGCCGAAACCGTTGCTTTTAAAGATCTGATTGAGACTGGCTCAATGAGCGCGGCGCGTGCGAAAGGTTTGTTACGCAGTGAGGGGAAAGAATATGTCGTACAGGAAGGCGATGTGATTTTGTTTTTGACTAGCGCCTAACAAATAAATATATGAAAGTGCCGCTTCGCGGCACTTTCGTTAAAGCCTCAATAGGCTGTAATTATGGAGAAATTAGGGAGACAAGATCATGGCGATCGCCTCAGTTAATCCTGTAACGGGAGAAGTATTAAAGACCTTCGAGCCTTTGACCGATCAGCAACTCGAACTGAAACTAGCGCTTGCCGATCGCACCTTTGCGAACTATAAGCAAACTAGTTTCGCTGAGCGTAGCCAATGTTTGAACAACGCAGCCGATATTTTGGAAGCTAAAAAAACGGAATATGCGATTATCATCACTTTAGAAATGGGGAAAACCCTGAAAAGTGCGATCGCTGAAGTCGAGAAATGTGCCAATCTCTGTCGCTTTTATGCTGAACAAGCACCGATTTATCTTGCCGATACTCCCGCCCATACTGATGCTAGCCGAACCATTATTCGCTATCAACCTTTGGGAATTATTCTGGCGGTGATGCCTTGGAATTTTCCCTTTTGGCAGGTGTTTCGGTTTGCGGTGCCTGCTTTGATGGCGGGAAATGTGGGACTACTCAAACATGCTTCTAATGTGCCACAATGTGCTTTAGCGATCGCTGAAGTATTTCACTTAGCAGGCGTACCTGATGGCGCATTTCAAACTTTACTGATTGGGGCGGATCGCGTGGCAAATCTGGTTGCTGATGCAAGGGTGAAGGCGGCGACCTTGACGGGTAGTGAACCTGCGGGGCAGAGTCTTGCCGCGATCGCAGGACATCATCTTAAAAAAGTCGTGTTAGAACTAGGTGGCAGTGATCCCTTTATCGTCCTGAAAAGTGCCGATCTAGAATTAGCCGTCAGTACGGCGGTGACAGCAAGGGTGATGAACAATGGTCAAACCTGTATTGCCGCCAAGCGATTTATTATTGAAGAAGCGATCGCCGATCAATTCATTGAGAAATTTGTTGAGAAATTTAGGGCTTTGAAAGTTGGCGATCCCATGCAATCTGATACCGATGTGGGACCACTTGCCACGCCACAGATTTTAGCGGAACTGGATTTACAGGTTAAAGCTAGTGTTGATGCGGGGGCGAAAGTCTTAATTGGTGGTTATCGCATCAAACAAGAGGGCAATTTCTACGCGCCCACGATTTTGGCGGATATTCCCTTGGGAGCGCCGCCCTATCAGGAAGAATTTTTTGGTCCTGTGGCTTCGGTATTTCGAGTTAAAAATCTTGATGAAGCGATCGCCCTTGCTAACAGCACTAGTTTTGGTCTAGGCGCTAGTGTGTGGACAAATGACCAGCAAGAAATCGAACAGGCGATCGAGCAAGTTGAGGCGGGTGCAGTTTTTGTCAATGGCATAGTCAAATCCGATCCGCGTGTTCCCTTTGGTGGTATCAAGCGATCGGGCTATGGTCGTGAGTTGGGTGTCGAAGGTATTCGTGAATTTGTTAACATCAAAACAATTTGGATTCGTTAAAATATAAAATTTTCTGATCGCGAAGCGAGTAGAAAGTTTCATTTATTGGAAAAACTATGAACACCGCCGAATTATTAGTCAAATGTTTGGAAAATGAGGGAGTAGAATATATCTTCGGACTCCCAGGGGAAGAAAATATGGCGGTTCTCAATGCCCTAGAGAACTCATCCATTAAATTTATTACCACCCGCCACGAACAGGGTGCAGCATTCATGGCGGATGTCTACGGAAGGTTGACGGGTAAACCTGGAGTATGTTTATCAACCCTCGGTCCTGGGGCGACAAACCTAATGACAGGAGTTGCGGATGCGAATCTTGACTGTGCGCCCTTGATTGCGATTACGGGACAAGTGGGAACCGATCGGATGCATATTAATTCTCATCAATATCTCGATCTTGTGGCGATGTTTGCGCCTGTGACCAAATGGAATGCTCAAATTGTCCGTCCTAGCATCACCACTGAAATTGTTCGCAAAGCTTTTAAAATTGCCAAATCCGAAAAACCAGGGGCTGTGCATATTGATCTCCCAGAAAATATTGCCGATATGGAAGTTATAGGCGCTCCATTATCAATTAAAGGCGATCGCAATCCCCTGTATGCCTCTTATCGCAGTCTTTCGGAAGCAGCCCTGCTGATTGCCCAAGCAAAAAATCCTTTGATTTTAGTAGGAAATGGTGCAATCCGTTCCCATGCTAGCCAAGCCGTCACCGATTTTGCAACGCGCTTAAATATTCCTGTCGCGAATACTTTTATGGGTAAAGGGGTAATTCCTTACCGCCATCCTCTAGCGCTTTGGTCATTGGGTTTACAACAAAGAGATATCATCAATTGTGCCTTTGATGAAACGGATTTAGTGCTTGCCATTGGTTATGATTTGATTGAATATTCCCCAAAAAAATGGAATCCCATTGGCTCGATTCCGATTATTCATATTGCCGAATTAGCAGCAGAAGTTGATAGTTGCTATATGCCACAGGTGGAGATTCTCGGTGATATCTCGGACTCACTGGTGGAAATTATGCATCGTTGCGATCGCACAGGTCGTCCCGATCCCCATGCGATCGAGTTACGTCCAAAGATTCTGGCAAGTTACGAGCAGTATGCCCATGACGATGGGTTTCCAATTAAACCTCAAAAGATTGTCTATGATCTGCGTCAAGTAATGGGTGCTGATGATGTGGTGATTTCCGATGTGGGAGCGCATAAAATGTGGATGGCGCGGCATTACCATTGTGATCGCCCCAATACTTGCATTATTTCCAATGGTTTTGCGGCGATGGGCATTGCCATCCCAGGGGCAATCGCTGCAAAGCTAGTCTATCCCGATCGCAAGATTGTCGCTGTCACTGGTGATGGTGGCTTCATGATGAATATGCAAGAATTGGAAACCGCAACTCGGATTGGCACTCCCTTTGTGACAATTATTTTTAATGATGGTGGCTATGGTCTGATCGAATGGAAGCAACAAATCCATTATGGAAAATCTGCTTTTATCAAATTCAATAATCCAGATTTTGTCAAACTTGCTGAGAGTATGGGACTTAAGGGATATCGGATTACTTCAGCAAGTGATTTTATTCCTACACTCAAGGAAGCTCTCGAACAAGATGTGCCTGCGGTAATTGATTGTCCTGTCGATTATCGAGAAAATATGCTTTTTTCTCGTAAAGTTGGTGAATTAACTTGTCCTTTGTAAGTTTCGCATTAATTTTGGATTGATTCGGATATATCTAAGATGGTTCAATTCGGATTAGTTGCCCTGCTTGTTCGTCAGTCAAAATATAAACAAATCCATCTTTCCCTTGACGAACATCTCTAACTCTCTGTCCTACAGGAATAGTTTCTTGAACTACGGCTTTATTGCCTTCTATCTTAATGCGAATAACTGATTTCGATACTAATCCACCTGCGAGCAAATTGCCTTGCCAATCTGGAAAGATGTTGCCACGATATAGCAGCAAACCAGAAGGTGCGATCGCAGGAGTCCATACCAGCTTCGGATCGACCATATCAGGACGCGATGTTTCATTAGAGATATTTCCACCAGTATATTCTTGACTAAAACTGACAACTGGCCAGCCGTAGTTTTTACCACCCTCAATGAGATTTAATTCGTCTCCTCCCCTTGAACCATGCTCTGTTGACCAAACTTGCTGTGATATAGGATCGGCAAATAATCCCTGAATATTGCGATGTCCATAACTCCAAATTGCAGGATTTGCACCAGCTATTTTTACAAAGGGATTATCTAATGGAATAGAACCATCATCCTTAATTCGTAAAATTTTACCAAGCTGACTATCCAGCTTTTGGGCTTGGTTGCGAATCAGTTCGCCATTTAGTTCTAAAGGTGGATTGCCACCATCGCCGATCGCAATCAACATCGTGTCATCAGGCTTCCAAACTATACGCGAACCAAAATGTTGATTCCCTGATTTAGATGGTTTCACTTCAAAAATTACTTGCGGGTCAACCAGAGCTTTTCCATCAAATTTTACTTTTAAGACACTGGTATGATTAGATTGCAAGTTTCCTGTCGAGTAGGTGAGATAAACCAAACTATTCTGAGCAAAACGTGGGTGTAGTGAGATATCCATCAAACCTGCTTGACCAGATACAAATAAGTTGGGAATATTGGCGATCGCAACTTGTTCCAATATTCCATTTCGCAGGATTTTGACTCGACCAACCCGTTCGGTAATCAGAATCGCGCCATCAGGTAACCAAGCCATGCCCCAAGGTCTTTCTAAATCTTGGGCGATCGCAACTTGCTTGAAGCCGATAGAACTAGATTTTTTGTTATTGGCATTATTAGTCGCGATCGCTGAAGTTGTCGGTTGAGCAACTATTGATGGATTAAGGTTTGATGTCGGCATAGTGCAAGCACCGATGTAACTACATGTAATCATTGCAGTTGCGGTCATTACAAAATTAAACGGACGGCGTAAATTTTTCATATTGCTCAAATCTCATCAGGATTAATTCCCATTGATCGCAAATAATTAGCTAGTTTTTCCTTTTGATGACGCTCTTGTAAAGCGATCGCCTCAGCTTGAACTTGTTTTTGCTCAGCTTGGACTTGTTTTTGCTCAGCTTCTACCGCCCTCTCGTCACCCGTCAGCAACAAATTTCCTGTATCATCCCACCAGCGCAACCAAGCTACACCATTCTCAAATTTCAGTCCCAATTCCACGCCCATTGGCGGAATAGAGTAATGACCGCGATTGTTAGGCTGGATCTTGATATAGCGATTATCAAACAAGTGATAGACCTCAAGGCTATCTTTCCATGTATCAAAAATGGCATAATAAGGAATACGGATCGCTTGTTCATATACCCAGAATTTTCCTGCTTTTTCTGTTCCACTAGGCGGGGTGGCATCTCTTTCTTCCTTGCCACTGCCAGATACAAATTCGATCGCTATTAACGGCGCGACAAATTCTTTCCACATCACATAGGAACGGCGATATTCACCATCTAGAAGTGGTGAGACATTCGTCACATAGAACCAGTCAGGTGCTTCGGCTCCTTTTTCGGGTGGTTCCATCATTCGCCAATAGATACCGCTATCCTGACCAATGCAGTAGCGTCCATCGGGATGTAATTTTTCTAAGACTGGGGCGATCGAGCTAGTTAAAACAATACTTTGTGGGTGTTCCTGAAAATTTTTCACAAAGGTTCCGTCTGATTCGGGTAGCTGTTTATGGTCAGGTAGGTTAATTGGGTTTGCAGCAATAACTGGAGGAGACGTTGCTGTGGACTTAATTGGGGCTTCGGTGGTTTGCATAGTAGCTCTAAGAGATACATCTAGTCGATTTTAGCATGAATTTTAGAGAAGGCGATCGCTATCCATTCATCGATCTGAGCGCGATCGCATACAACCAATCCCACATCATTCATCGCCTTAGTAATATCCTCTTCGCGATCGCTAGTGTATCCAGAAGTAATTAAAATTCCTGAATGAGTAGAAGTATTGCGTAAAGCCTTATAAAAATCATGGGCGAGGGCAATATGTACCCTTGCGAAGATATTCGCTACAATCAGATCGAACTGTTGATCACCTTTGATTTCGGAAACATCACCAATACTGTCGCCACCCATCCAATGCCCTAATTGACTTGCCGCGCCAAGGCTACCACAGGTAACGGTAACTTGATCTGTAACTTGATTTAGCTCGACAGCATCTTGAGTCGCAGTAACAGCAACGAGATCATTATCGATCGCCAAAACCTTCGCACCGAGTTTTGCCATCGCAACACTGAGGATTCCTGAACCTGAGCCAAGATCAAGAGTACTTAATTCAGGTTTAACGTGACGTTCTAAAAGTTGCAAACTGAGAATTGTCGCGGGATGGAGTCCAGTTCCAAAGGCAAGGCTATTTTGTAATTGGAGAATTATGTCTTGAGAATTTTGAGTTTCATAATTGGAACTAGGCGCAACAATCACAATGCGATCGCCAATCCGCCTTACCAAATGATTATTTAGAGAGTCTCCTGATTTATTGACCAATTCAGGTTTCAGCTCAACTACAAAAGTTCTCAATTCCGTCGTTAAACCTGTGCGATATAGTGGCTTGAGAATAGCCTCAATTTCATCTATTCGTTGATAAATTTGCCCATCTTCAGGCAAGTACATTTGAATTGTGAATGTCCATTTAGAATTATGGCGATCGCTATACTCACAAATATGTATATCTTCGACAGCGATCGCTTTAGCCAGTAAGGTATAAACCCAATCCACCGCTTCGTTAGTAGTATCAAGACTTAGTTCTATCCATGAGTTCATACAGCCACAATTTGCTCAACAGTAAGATTTAATTCGGGAAAAGTGGAAGAGCTAATGCGATCGCTATTTTGAAATCTCGTGAGTTGATATTTCCCTTCAGCATCCAAGTTAAATATCAAAACTGAAGGCTGTTTCGGATCGCCTAAATAATCGCGTGGACCGATCGCTAAATAATCAACCAGCCAATATTCCTGAATACCCATACGTTCGTATTCATCAAGTTTATCAATATAGTCATCTTCCCAATTAGTGGATACTACCTCCACAGCAATTTGGATTGGTTCGCGCATTCCCCGATGGTTAAGGCGATCGCTGCGCCATACATCGCGATCAATCACACTCACATCTGGATGTCTGCCCTGCTGTTTACCCTTTTTATTCGTTGTCAAAACCGCCGCAACATCATTGACGATGTAATTTAAGCCCAAGCGATCGATCTCGCGATCGAAACTTTTTATAATCAGCCACGCGACATCGTAATGAATTCTTGTTGCTAAAATTTTTACCATCTTGCCATCCACAAGTTCATAGCGTCCATCTTCGGGACATTGCTCCAAAAATTGCTCGAAATTAAGATCTAAGTTTAGACTTGGCTTTTGCGCTAATTCTAATTTTGGTTGAGTATTTTGTTGAGTACTGGGCTGCTGAGTAAGTGCAATCATCGCTTTTCCCAAAAATGATTATCTAAAATTATAGCTTTCGCACCACTACAGTCTACCGATGCTTCAAGAATAAGATGTAGTGGCAATTCATGAATTGCCACTACATTCTGTTGTGTAAGTTTTAATTTATTTGCGGACAGCTTCAATTAGTCGCGAGAAATAGAAAGAAGTAGCAGTGAACTCCTTACGCTTGATTGTGAAGCCTAGCTTCTCAAGAACGCGGCGGACATCCGACTCCTTATGCAAATAAGCGCGGGTCGCTTTACTTGGACCTGGAACCATATCACCCACCTTTTTCATGAGGACATAGTAGGGATTTTTTGGGGCAAAGCTGAGAATTAGTCGAGACTTAGCGAGAGAGGCGAGATGCTCGATCATTGCTTCTGAGTCGCGATCGGGATAGTGAATCAACACATCTAAACAAATCACCGTGTCATATTCTCCCGATAGAGTTGCTAAATCCTTAACTTCAAATACGGGATTTTCAGGATTAGTAGCACGACTCTTGCCCTCTCCGACCATTTTCTCAGAGATGTCACTGGCGTAAACCGTTGCTCCCATCTCCGCAAGGGGAATACTCAAACTGCCAGTCCCACAACCTGCATCACAAACTTTCTGCTCGGCAGCATTTTTATCATTCTTGAACCATGCCAACACATAATCAACGGTTTGTTGATGTCCTGTACGGATATCGCGTTGGACTCGGTTGACATCACCTTCGCCATAAATGCGCCGCCAGCGATCGAATCCAGTGGAATTAAAATAATCGCGAACTATTTCTTTATCTTTTGGCGATTTTTGAGTTGAATTTTGAGTAGAGACTTTGCCGAAGGCTTTATTGGTCATGATTGTGAAGAAAGCTTACAAAAAAGCTAGTTAAGTTAGTAGTTTTGTTACAAGGGATGATTTTACCGCAGAAAGGAAGACTTACGAAAAGCTCAAGGCGTTGCTAGTAAGCCCTTGAGCTTTCGGGCTAGCAATATATTAAACTAGAGCAATTGCCACAAAAAATTCCTATGCAACTTAACCGCCTCATTGCTCTCGCCTTAGTCGCAGTTTGCTTTATCTCCGCCACATTTGGTATCCAACGTCGCCAGATGGATGAGTCGCTAAATTTTAAGAAAGTACTCGATCGCGATCGCCTTGAGTTAGTTTCATTAGATGGGGCAATTTCAGGGGGAAGGGGTTCAGCATCAGGCGCGATGGTAGTACGCGATCGCCTCCGCGATTTGATTGATGACGAATCGGTAAAAGGGGTTTTGCTGTCAATTAATAGCCCTGGAGGAACCGTTGGTGCTAGCAAGGAACTATATGAAGCGGTTAAGGACTTGAGCGCGAAAAAGCCTGTGGTCGTGAGTATGCTCGATCAGGCGACCAGTGGCGGCTATTATGCAGCAAGCTCGGCAACTAAAATTTATGCGAATGCAGGGACATTAACGGGGAGTATCGGCGTAATTTTGAGCGGGTTTAACGCGAAGGAATTACTAGATCGGGTGGGCATCCAATCACAAACGATCAAAACAGGTCCTTATAAAGATATTTTTTCGACATTTCGGGAATTATCTGAGCCAGAACGGCAACTCTTGCAAGAACTATTGCAAAGTACCTATCAAGAATTTATTACTGATGTTGCTCAAGGACGGAAAATGGAGTTAGAATTAGTTCGTAAGCTTGCTGATGGGCGCATTTATACGGGGCGGCAGGCTAAAGATAATAAACTAGTTGATGCTCTGGGGACTCTGGATGAGGCGATCGCGGATTTGCGCGGTTTATCTAGAAAGAGATTTAATATCTCAGAGGAGCGTGAGTTACCAATTCGTAAATCACCTGCATCGTTAGAAAGATTATTGGATCAATTGCTGAGTCAATCAAATGTGAGTATTGCTTTACCATTTTTTGATATAGCGGGTACGGGGCAAATTTCTGGAGCGATCGCTGAGCAACTAACTGCAAAGTTAGCAGGCAAAAGTATGCAAGCAAATTCATATGATCCGCCAATCTTGTTAATGCCAAGTTGGTATTAAGTATCTTCTAATTGTTTCGGAGTTGTTATGAACATCCAATTTGATTATTTAAAATCTCGTGTAATTTCTGAAGATGATAAGTGTCATGCTACTCGAATTATTCAACAGCTTGATTCCGTTGAACATATTGCCAAGAATGGATTTTGGGTATCTACTGACGAGCTAGGATTTTTGTTGAATCTTGAGCAGAGTTTCGTTTTTGGACTCAATTTAGAAGTCGAATCCGAACATCGTAACTATAGTTTCTTTTGGCGAAATTTTGAATGTACTTTGGTAGAGCGTCAACTAAAAATTGGATTTTGGTTAATCAAGCATCGGCAAGATATTTTTCAAAATTCAGATATTCATACTGTGCCAAGATCTCAACCGCTTCTGGGTATCCGTGAGCCGAAACCGTCCAGAATTAATGATTCTATCCTCTTGGATAATTCCCCAGATTCGGAAGTTATTCCATCACCCTATGCCCTAATCGATAATTTTTTACCAGAAAGTCAGGTGGCCGAATTATTGCGCTATAGCATCAATAAACAACCCGAATTTGAGCCAACTACCAATTCGGCAAGTGATCCTAATTATCGACGATCTTTTTTCCTCCCACATTTTCCTGAATTTTCAGAACTAATGATTAAGATGATCTGGAAAATTACGCCCCAGATCATTAAGCATTTAGGGCTTAATAATTTTGCGATCGGGCAGATTGAGTCACAAATGACTGCTCATAATCATGGCAACTATTACAAAATCCACAACGATTCGGGTAGCCCCGACAGTGCCACGCGAGTTCTTACCTATGTCTATTATTACCACCGCGAACCTAAGCCTTTTACTGGCGGCGAGTTAATCATCTACGATAGCAAAATTGAAAATGGTTACTCAGTCGCCGCTTCGTCATTTAAAGCGATCGAACCGACCAACAATACAATCGTGTTTTTCCCCAGTCACTGTATGCATGAAGTTTTGCCTGTAAACTGCCCATCGGAATACTTTACCGATAGTCGATTTACGATCAATGGTTGGGTGCGACAAATTTAATCATTGCTTTATAGGTAAGGATAGGCGGCGCAAAGTGCCGCCGTTTTTACTTTCGCGGTGAAAAACTATGAGCTTTGAGAATGGCCGCTACTAAAAAAGCATAGGAAATACCGCCCACCAGAGCTAATAGCCAAAAACTAATCAACGCGCTTGTATTCCAAAAGGCATGAAGTAACGCTGCACTGAGATAGCCGATCGCAAGAATTTGCCAACGGAGAGAAGGCTTGAGAATACTCAGTCCAATGAAATAGCCAAAATAACCGCTATATGCCATATGTCCCGCTACAGAACCAAGGACGCGGGGAATCAATAATTGCAATCCCGTCAACTCGGCAATACCTGTACTTCCTATTTGATTGGTGATGCTTTGGACAATGCTCGGTACATAGCCCCCCAAAGTCTCTGCCAATGTAAAGCCGATCGCTGAAGCCGCACCAATCAAAATTCCATCTAACGGCTCACTGATACCTACTCGCGATCGCCATTTTCTATCCATCCGTAATCCGATTAACCATAGACCGAATACTGGTAGCGATTTAAGTAACTCTTCCATTAAGCCTGCGCCAAAAAACATAGCAATTAAGACACTGACAAAACTTACCTGTCCCGTTGGTGGTGTTCCTGGTAAGACTTTGTAGAAGAACCAGATAAAAATTTGCAAAATGGGACTTTGAATGACGAAAGTCGTGAATAGCGCTGCACCAATAATGATCCACCAAGGCTTAGTTTTGGCACAAAGTTGATAGACAAAATAATAGGCGGCAAGACTGATATAGATAGAAATAGTCAGATTAAATAATCGCGGCTGCCCTAAAAAAGCAAACATCATCACCACAAAAACAACTGTGATGATTCCTGATAAAAGATAGCTTTGTTTCCAAAGATTTTTATCGGTAGAAAAAATTGGCAATAGTTTTGTAAAAGTGATATTGGTGATTTGCGATCGCGGACGTAGCCCATATGTACTGCTTAAATTTTTATTGAAATAGCGGTTTACAGTCGTCACGGCAGGCACCGACTCTAATTCAAACAAAAATTGTGGTCCTCCCTTCGTTAACTGAATTCGATCGCCATGCTCCAATGGAGAACAACCTTGCAAGGGGCGAGCGTTAATAAACGTACCATTGGCACTATTCAGATCACAGATCTCCCAACCCATAAACTCATTGTTTACAAAGATTGGACGAATTTCGGCATGACGACGGGATACTGCGCCGTAAACATTAATATTGATCGCCACTTCACAACTAGGATCGCGCCCTAAGGTAATCGTGCGATCGCCCAAAGTCGCAACAAGTTGAGCTTGATCGAGATTCTGGCGATCTGGAAAAATTTGCTTTAAAAAAGCGATCGAACTAGCAATTTTATCTGCACTCATTTCGTGACCAAAATTGTCTTTGTGTTTTTGATAAACATTAACCCTGAATTATGGTGAAATCTGACTCTTCATTAAAATCTCTAAAATTCGACACAGAATAGTTGGGGATGGCAACGCTTTGTTTAGCGTTTTGCAAGATTTCCTGTGCTTCAGGAGAATTTATCTGCACCAAAGCTCTGGATACTGCGCCGCGCACAGCCCGATCGAGATCGCGCATGGATTGCGAAAGATAATATACGGCATCATGGGTTCCAATTTCACCCAAGGCAAGAGCAGCATCACAGCGGACATAGGCATATTCATCATCCTTGAGAACTTGAGCAAGTAACGGCACAACCTCTTCCATGCCAATTTGTCCTAGGGTGCGGGCGGCGACACTACGAGTATTACTAGCTGGATTGCGAAGCATATTCGCTACGGGTGCGATCGCGGGAACGCCAATATTTTTTAGGGCTTGTACCGCTTGGGACTGGACACCAATATCATTTTCGGTGAGTAAACTGGCTAGAGCATTGGCTGCTAAAGGTGACTTTATCTGTCCTAGCGCCCATGCCGCTTCAAAGCGGACTGACTTACTCCCATGTTGCAATGCGTCAATTAAGGTGGTGACGGCGAGCGGTGAGCTAATTTGACCTAATGAGTGGGCGGCATGAACTTTGACCATATCATCGCTATGCTTTAGGGCTTCGACTAGGGGCGATACCGCAGGTAAACTCGCTCTTCCTAATGCTTTTGCCACAGCAGCCTGCACTTGAATCGAGGGATGACTTAAGAGTTTTACTAAAGCTTTGATTGCTTCAGCACTACCAATCCAACTTAGGGCGGCGGCGGCTTGCCAATGGATTTGACGGTTGGGATTTTTGATAGCTTCGATGAGGGGATTGATGGTTTGAGGCGATCGCAAATATCCCAAAGCGATCGCGGCTTTTTTAGAAAGTGCCACATCGTTACTTTCAAGACGTTCTAATAGGGCGGGAACAACATTGTCACGACAGCGAATTATTTTTTGTAAGGCGATCGAAAATTGATCCGAGCGACTTGCCGCGTCAAACTCAGCCAAAATCACCGACTCACCACCCAACTCAGGCGCAGACATAATATGGCGATCGTCCGATAGCGCATATCCTGGCGATGTGGGAATCCGATAGTCACCCAGATTTGGTGGCGTTACTTTAGGAATATGAGAATTTTTTTGATTATGGGATGGGAGTTGTGGTTCTTGGGGGGGCATAGCGGCTGTCCTGCATTACGCAAATGTTTCCATGAAATATAGCTTTACAGCACTAAGTCTTTAATTATGCGTTGATACTTGTTACGCTAGGTAATGACCTCAAACAAATGTTACGACTAAGCTTAATTTTTAAGCTTCACAAGCGCAATTATGACCCAAATTCTCAGCGCCTTTACTTTATTTTTGAGCCTCCTCGTGGAAGCGATTCCATTTTTGATGATGGGTGTGTTACTCTCTGGGGTTTTATTAATATTTGTCGATGAGCGTAAACTTATTGCGATCTTGCCCAAAAATCCGTTTTTAGGTGCATTGGCAGGCAGTTTATTGGGATTTATGTTTCCCGTCTGTGAATGTGGCAATGTGCCTGTGGCAAGACGTTTGATTTCTCAAGGTGCGCCGATTTCCGTGGCCGTAAGTTTTTTGATGGCGGCTCCGACAATTAACCCCGTGGTAATTTGGGCAACTTGGACAGCCTTTCGCGATCAACCCGAAATTGCGGTGTTGCGCGTAGTTTTATCTCTGGCAAATGCCGCGATCGTTGCCATGATATTCAGTACTCAAAAGGATTTACGCGGAATCTTGCAGCCAAATATTGCGATCGCCTTACCATCTCCAAAAATCAAAGCAGGGGCTGTTCCTGTCGGCACATTTTTCTTAGGAGAAGAGCGCAGCCAGCCCTTAGATTTGGCAAGCTATGAATATAGTAAAAATCAATTTTCCTCGAAATCTTTACCCGATCGCCTGAATTTACTTTTAGATAATACGCTGGCGGAAATGCGCGAATTAGGGGCAATTTTGGTGATGGGAAGTGCGATCGCCGCCGTGATTCAAGTTTGGATTCCCCGCGATATTATTTTGGGATTGGGGCAAGGGCAAGTTAGCTCAATTATTGCCATGATGATCTTGGCGGCGATCGTTTCAATCTGCTCGACTGTTGATGCATTTTTTGCCTTATCCTTTGCTTCGACGTTTACAAGTGGTTCATTGCTTGCCTTTCTCGTATTTGGACCGACGATTGATTTAAAAGCGATCGGCTTGATTTTAACGATTTTCCAAAAACGCGCTGTGATCTACATGTTTCTAATCACCGCCCAATTAACTTTTTTAAGTTGTCTATTCATTAACTTCCAAATTGGTTAAATTTACTCTGTATCGGTTTAGCGAATTATACTAAAAATATTCAGCAGCAAGGTAAAGCGATGATCCAAACTTTAACTAAGGCAGAAAATCAATATTTGGTTAAATGGGCTGTCACATGGGAACAGTTTAAAACGCTGCAATCCGCCTTTGATGAAATTGGCGGTGTACGAATGGTTTATTGTGAAGGAATAGTGGAAATTATGGGCATTGGTTTGCGACATGAAAAGATTTGTGTTTTGTTAACTTTATTGCTTGGACAATATTTTTTGATGAAGCGCATACGTTTCGTCGCCACAGGTGCTTATACCCAAAAGATTGAACCCAAGGTTGAATATCAAGCTGACTTATCCTATTGCTTTGATACTGAGAAAGAGGTTTCCGATCTCTGTATAGAAGTGGTGATTACTAGCGGCAATGTGAAGAAATTACGGAAGTATCAGTTGCGTGGTGTACCCGAAGTATGGTTTTGGGAAGATGGCAAAATTAGCATTTATCGATTAGTTAATGACGAATATGCTAAACGCGATCGCAGTGAGTGGTTGCCTGAATTAGACATTGAGCATCTAGAACAATGTTTATTAATAGAGTCACAGCTAGACTCGATTTTGGCATTTCAGCAAAAGTATCAAGTCAATTAAGCAGTAGTCAGTCCTTATGACGGTAAAAGTAGCGATCGCTCAAATCCAATTAGAAGCAGGGCAACGAATTGTCCTCGATAGAATTGGTTGGCAAGAATTTGAAGATATTTTAGAGGAACTAGGCGAACATCGTCATTCTCACATTTCCTATTACAAAGGAGTTTTAGAATTTAGAATGCCATTACCACAACACGAACGACATAAAGTAATTGTGAGTGACTTACTAAAAATTTTGCTAAACGAGATTGGCTTAGATTGGGAGTCTTTGGGTTCGACAACTTTTAAAAATCGCAGAATGCAAGCAGGTATTGAGCTTGACGATTGTTTTTATATTCAGAACTATCGAGCGGTAACTGGGATGAAGCGCATCGATTTAGATGTCGATCCTGTACCTGACTTGGCGATCGAAGTAGATTTAACTTCACAAACTCAAGTAAGTGCTTATGAAGCTTTGAGAGTTGCCGAAATTTGGCGAATTAGGAATGGCAGATTAGAAATTAACCTATTGCAAAATGGGAAGTATGTGAATTCGACAACTAGCCAAATCTTCCCATCGATTCCAATTCTTGAAGGGATTTCACTATTTTTAGAACGTAGTGGAGAAATACCTATGAGTGCCTTATGTCGAGAATTTCGGGCATGGCTACAGGGTAAGTTATAATTTAAAAAACTAAAAGTCGTGATTGAAGCTATGAGTCAAACTTTAGTCAAAACCGAAGATCAATATTTGATTAAACAGTATGTAACTTGGGAACAGTTTAAGACCTTGCAATCTGCTTTTGATGATATTGGCGGGGTACGGTTAAATTATTGTGAAGGAGTTTTAGAGATTGTGGGTATTGGGCGGCTGCATGAAAAAGTTGTAACCATGCTGGTAATGCTGATCGGGGTATATTGTGGATTGAAACGTATACGTTGCATTTCCACTGGGGCTTATAGTCAGCAATTATCTGGTAGTACTGAATTTCAGGCTGATCTTTCCTATAACTTTGAAACTGAAAAGGAAATTTCGGATTTTTGTGTGGAAGTTGTGGTTACAAGTGGTAGTACTAAAAAGCTTAGAAAATATCAACTGTTGGGTGTGCGTGAGGTTTGGTTCTGGCAGGATGGTAAAATCACCATTTTTGTGATCAAAGATGGACAATATGAGCAGTGTGTGTCGAGTTTTTGGTTGCCTGAGCTTGATATTGAGCATTTGGAGCAATGCTTGCTAATGGATTCAAATTTGGAGCCATTTTTAGCTTTTCAGGAAAAGTATCAAGACAGATAATTTTAATATAAATACATGATATTATTGTGATTCTGAAAGGGGTAAGCTGTTATGGTTCAAGCCATAGAAAGAAATCGCGATCGCCATTTTGCCCATGAAACTATATCTTGGGAACAGTTTAAGGTGATTCAGTCTGGGTTTAAGAATGTTCTAAATTTGCGGTTGATTTATTGTGAAGGAATTTTAGAGCTTATGGGAATCGGCAAAGCCCACGAAATGTATACCAGTTTATTAGGCAGTTTACTCAGCGCTTATTTTGAGATTCGTGGTATTGAGTTTTTCCCTAGCGGTGCTTACAGTCAAATTATTCCTAATGTCACTGAATTCCAATCCGATCTTTCCTATTGCTTTGGTCAAGATAAGGACGTTCCCGATCTATGTATTGAAGTTGTAATTACTAGTGGCAGTCCTAGTAAGTTACGCAAATATCAATTGCGCGGCGTACCAGAGGTCTGGTTTTGGACAGATGGCGCGATCGCCGTTTATATTTTCCAAAAGGGTGAATATATTCAAACCGATCGCAGCAATGTTTTGCCAAATTTAGATTTAACGTTACTTTGCCGTTGTTTGCTAATGGATTCACCACTTGAGGCTTTGCGTGAGTTCCGTAAAAATATTAATAATTAGTAACTAACGCGATGGTTGTCAACTAATATAGAGATTGCAATATTTCCTGTTGCCACCTCTAGCGTTATTAAATTTATAAGGTTGTTCTTGTCCGTGAATGAATCCGATCTTGAATCTATTTCTGTTGAATCTACTAATGTATCCATTAACGAAGCTAGTTCTATTGAATCCATTACCAATGAAGCTCTATCGAGTCTAGATGATCTAGCCGAATTTTCGCTTTCCTTTCCTGATGCTAATGATGAGAATTTAGCGGAAGGTCAGTTTTTAGCTGAAGTCGATCAAGCATGGCAGGTATGCGATCGCTTTGACCTACAGACAGATATTTGGCGCGGTAAGATTTTACGCACTGTACGCGATCGCGAAAAAGCTAATGGCGAAGGGCGCGGTACGGGATTTTTGAAATGGTTGCAAGAACGAGAAATCAGTAAATCTCAAGCCTATTCATGGATTCAACTTGCCAATAGTGCGGACACGCTGATGGCAGACGGACAACTAGATGCCGATGATATTCGTCAATTCAGTAAACGCGCATTTTTAGAAACTTCGCAATCTGCTCCCGAAGTACAGCAATTAATTGTTGATGCTGCGCGTAATGGCGATAAAATTACCCGCCGTGAAGTCCGTCAACTTTCCGATGAATGGACTGCCATGAGTTCTGATCATCTTCCCGATGAGTTAAAAGAGAAAGTCGCCGCCCATACGATTCCCACCCGCTATGTTGCCCCACTAGTGCGCGAAATCGATAAATTGCCAGAAGCTTATCAAGTTCCCCTCAAACAGGCGATCGCTGATGGTAATGATCTCGATAACATCAAACTAGTAACAGCCGATGCTCAAAGGCTGACTAAGTATCTATCCAATACCAGTCAAGTCCAAGCGATCGCCCAGCGATCGGTAAATATTGATCTGGCGCTGGAAGAAGCATTACGCATTGGTTGTCTCAAACTTGCATCTGATTTAGTTAGCCAAGCCTCTCAACTCGAACAGGCGATCGCTAAACTTTACAGCACATGGAAAAAAGTCTCCACCGCCGCCGATCAGCTATATGTAGAAGCAGGTGCAAGCACGCCAAATCTGCTGGATTTACTCAATTCTCTTGATTCTCTAGCCAGTCAAAATGTAGCTGTGCAGATTGGTAATGATCAGTCTGGACGCACAATTCGCCTGCAAATTTCGGAAGAATAAATTGCTGCAAATACCAGCCCAACTTTGCTATGCTGCTTTAGGAATATTACGTTTATTACTGAAAACCTCTAAAATGACCACCTCTCAACAAAAAGTTTACTTAATAACAGAGTCCCAGCGCGACGCTTTGCTTAGTTACCTACAAGAGCGTCCCTACAAAGAAGTTGCCGCAGGAATTGAGTTTCTGTTGAATGCCACAACGGCAACGTTAAATGCACCATCAGGCGATGATGACTCATCATCTGTAGATTCTGGAGTATTTATAGAGCCTCAAGAAGGATCTCCTGAATAAAGCTTTGTATATGACTAAAGATAGGCAGGTTAAACCGCCACTTATCCTTGCCTCTTTAGCAAGCATTACCTATACATTTTAGGACTTAGGTAAAATGAACTAACGTAGGGGCGATTCATGAATTTTCCCTACGTTAGAATCGCGATTTCAAGTCCATTTGTGTAGTTCCTATTCGTTTGAAAATTGGGCTTCTGGGCGTGATGTATTTTCTTTAGAAGAGCATCCACCAATCGAATTGCGATGGTTACTTTGTAGAAGAAATTAACAGAACAAATTAATAGAAAAATTAACTGAGAGCGAGCTTGATGACCACCAAAGATATAGAAGGTAAGGCGGAAAATACATCACCCAAACGTAAAAAAGATTGGGCTTGGAACTTTTGGCAGGTAGTGCCGCTCTATCCCTATGGTCAGAGACGTACAATCCGCAAAGAAGTGGTCAAAGATGCGATCTGGACGTTTGATCAAATCCAAGGCATTTTTTATGTAGTTGTGCCGATTAGAATGACGGTCGTCAAGCTGGAATCTGGTGGATTGCTGGTATATGCACCTGTCGCGCCCACACCAGAATGTATCCGCCTCGTGAATGAACTTGTTGCCGAACATGGGGAAGTTAAATATATTATTCTGCCCACTGTTTCTGGCATCGAACATAAAGTATTTGTGGGACCATTTGCGCGATATTTTCCCAAAGCTCAGGTTTATGTGTCACCGCATCAATGGAGTTTCCCGTTTAATCTTCCCTTAAGTTGGTTAGGCTTGCCTTGGGGACGCACCTTTGTTCTACCAGAGGACATCACGCAGACTCCCTTTGCTGATCAATTTGATTACGCAATTCTCGGTTCCATTGAGCTTGGTTTAGGTCGATTTGCTGAGGTTGCGATGGTTGATAAGCGATCGCGGACTTTGCTGGTCACAGATACCGTCATGTCAATTCCTGAACATCCACCTGAAATTTTACAGATTGATCCCTATCCCTTACTATTTCACGCTAGAGATAGTGCGGCTGAGGCGATCACTGATACAGAGGCTAATCGGATTCGTGGCTGGCAACGGACGGCTCTTTTCTTATTCTATTTTCGCCCACAGGTTTTAGAGACAGTTCCATTTATGCAAGCATTGCGAGATATTGCCAATGCGCCAGAGCGATCGCGGAAATCTTTTTGGGGGCTATTTCCGTTTAAATGGAAAGAAAGTTGGTATCAATCATTTACGGCTTTGCGCGGTAATGGGCGCATTTTTGTCGCACCAATTTTACAAACACTGATTCTCAATCGAGATCCTCAAAAGGTGATCGCTTGGGCTGACAAGGTGGCAAGTTGGGATTTTGTAAGAATTATTTCCTGTCATTTTGACAATGCGATCGCCGCCACTCCACAAGAGTTTCGACAAGCATTTAGCTTTTTAGAAAAAGATTCTCAATTCAAAAGTTCGACAAATTTACCTGAAGAAGATTTTGTAATTCTGAAAGAGATTAATAATTTACTCGTTGGCAATCGGATAATTGCCTCAGCGAAGGAAAAAGTCTAGTTTTTTAGAACTACCAGAAAAGTAGTGGTAATTCATGAATTGTCACTACCTTTCTGGTGTGGAAATTTGATGCAGACAGAGGTTTGTTTCCCAATCATACTTTCCACCGATAATTCACCGCCATATAGTTCCACAATGCGTTTAGAAATGATCAAGCCCAGTCCATTACCTTGCTGTTCGTAATATTTGCGGTCAAACTGCATATATGCTCCAATATTTGCTATTTGTGCGATGGTCATGCCTCTACCATGATCAACAATATATAGTCTAAAAAACTGTTCATCAATTTTAGTAAATATTTCGACAGGATCGCCTGACAAGGAAAATTTGAAAGCATTGCCAACGATTTCTTCAACTGCTTTAGTGAGATGCTGGGAAGATATTTGGATAAGAGCATCTTCCAAGTCTAGTTCCAAATCTTCTACTCTGTTTGCCTTGAACGCACAGGTCTGAGCAGTAAATCCAATAATTGCTTCAACGTCGATAGGTTCGGAAACATCTCGCAATGATTGAGCCTCTGAAGCGATCGCTTCTAGCTCAGAAAACATTATAAAATTTCGGATTAATCTATTGAGGCGTTGACCAGAATCTTGAATGCAGCGCAATGATTCCACTAATTCACTAGGACCCATAGATTCATGGTAATCGAGAATTAATTCTGATGTTCCCATAATGCCATGCAGGGGAGTCAAAAGTTCGTGGGGAAGAAAAGCGGCTATGTTACGCCGTAAATCATCTAACTTTGCACTACTTTCTTTGTTGATGACCTCTTGTTTCTCAATTCGAGTAGAAATGGCTCTCAGTAGTTGTGGCACAGAGAATGGTTTACTTAAATAATCATCGGCTCCGAGATCCATCCCTTCGCGGATATCTTCACGGGCGGCTCTTGCCGTAAGAAAAATTATCGGAATAGTTGCAGTTAAGGAATTTTGACGTAATATCTTAATTACGCCAAACCCATCTAACTCTGGCATCGTCACATCGCATAAGATTAAGTCAGGGCGTTCTTTCTTGGCAAGACTTACACCAACAAGTCCGTTTTGAGCGGTAAGCACGTCAAAATTTTTTAAGGATAAAATCTCTTGGAGAGCCTCTAAAATCTGCTCATTGTCTTCAATGATAAGAATTTGCTTCATAAAAACTGAAATTTCATTCACCCTAAATACGATTATTGATCATTGTGAATGGCGATCGCTTGTTTGCGATCGCTTACTCCTAATTTATGCAATATGGCATGAATATGTACGCGCACTGTCCCTGACGAAATATAAAGAATCTCCGCGATTTCTTGATTAGTCTTTTGTTCAGAAATTAAATTAAGAATTTCTTTTTCTCGTTTAGTCAAAGTATTGATTTTTGAACTAGAAAAATTGTCAGCAGCAGTTTCCGAAGATTGAATTTGGAAAGTATGTTGAATTTCTTCCGTAGCACTGGCATCCCACCAAGATGCACCTGCGATGACCGATCGCATGGCAAGAATTAAGGTTTCAGCAGTAACGCCTTTGAGACAATAGCCCTGTGCGCCTGCGGAGACTAAACGCGAAATTAGCGATCGCTCATTGCGAGAAGTGAGTACCAAAATCGGCAAGTTCGGGTAGTTGAGCTTGAGTTGGCGACAGGTTTCTAGTCCGCCCAGCCCTGGTAAGCCAATATCAAGGAGGACAAGATCAAAGGTTTGTGTTTTGGCAAGGTCGATCGCCGTTTCTCCATCACTCGCCTCCGCTAAAATCGCAATTTTTGTCTCCTGCTGCAAACGCACCTGTAAACCAAGGCGAAATAGCTCATCATCTTCAACTAACAGGATTTTTAGATTATCTAAGGTCATTAGCTAAATTACAGGCTGTTTATGGAAAGAGTATCTCACCATAAACTTTACAAATAGGTTGTGCATTCTATTCTATGCATATCCCACAAAACCTCAACTTTTCCTTTTTCCTTGACATACATCATGGCTCGACAACCTTGCGAACTCATCTCTGGGTGCGATGTTAGAGATTTGTGTGGCGAAATATCGCAAGTTTTGTCAGTAGTCTTTGTGGGATGAGTGGGAGAAACCTGATGAGGAAATTCGTAAAGTTGCTGAAAAATTTGTAATAGCAAATTGCTATGATCCCAAGGTGGCTTGCCAGAAGTTTTCAGAAAAGAGGGGTGATGATGAAGGGGAGGCTGGTGACAGGTAACGAAACGCTAGGATTATGATTATGATGTAGGAAATTGTCGGTTTACAAAAATTGATAGAAGTGTAAACGCTTTATGGTTTACACTTCACAAGTCTTGATGAGAGAAATTGGCTAGCTATTCTTCAGGAGCTACTTCAATCAAAATTTCACTCTGGTTTTTGGAGGTTCCATATTCGAACCGCAGCACGGGAGATTCTTCAGGAGATGGAGCTTCACCACTCCCTCCTCCCTCCGGGGTGTGATCTTGAGGGTTTGTAGTGGGTTCGGTTGTTGGTTGGATTTGATTTTCACGGGCGTGCTGGTTTTGCATAAAAGTAAAAGCTCCTACGATGTATGAATGTACAAATGCGCAATACTATGTTGAATGGGGTAGATTGTCAATAGATTTAAAATAGATTTTTATAGATTTAAACTTTCTTTTATTGGTTGCAGGGCAGCAGCCGTTTCTTATTGGAAGATACAGCCTGTTGAGATTTTGTGGGATACGCATAGAAGTAGGATGCACAATCTATTTGTCAAGGTTTATGGTGTGACACTTTTCCATCAACAGGCTGTAATTTGTCAAATTAGATTTTATCTCCCGCAATCTTTTGGTTTAGATACCAACTAAGCTTCTCTTCATGTTATATCTTGCGATGAATGGGGTAATGCTGGTAAACGAAATCCAAAAATCGCGCCTTGAGGCTGTCGGTTCTCGACCCAGATTGTACCGTTATGCGCCTCTACAATTTGGCGAGTCAAATATAAACCCAGCCCCGAACCCGTCGCGAGGCGATCGCTCTGACCTTGATAAAAGCGCTCAAATAAATACTGTTTTTCTTCGGGCTTAATCCCTGCCCCGAAATCAAGCACTTGAACTAACTGATACGATGACTCAGTTTCTAGTACTACCTCGACTTTTGACCATCTTGGAGAATGATTAATCGCATTAGTCAGTAAATTAGAAAAGACCCGCCGTAACTGGAAATCATCGCCATTCACCCAAAGAAATTTACGGAATTCGGAATCGCCATAATGGACAGTCAAATAAACACTGCGACTATTCGATAGCGGAAGCAATGATGTTGCCACATCTTCCGCTAAAGTTGCTAAATTAATTGGCGCTAATCTCAATTGCAAGCCTTCTGTTTCATTGCGATAGACATCAAGCAGAGTCTCAACTAAGCGCAAACTGTTCTGATGACTGCGAATGATCGTTGCAATTACAGTCTTTTGTTTAAATTGAATATCTCCAAATTGTCCGCGATCAAAAGCTTGTAGAGTTTCGATCGCGCCTAATAATGGAGTTCTCAAATCATGGGCAAGGGTAGAAGCAAAATCTTCGCGCACATTCATGATTTTCTCTTGAGCCTGTAATTTTGCCTGTTGCTTTACCAAAGTTTGCAGTGTTAGGCGATGGCGATCGCTTAGAATCCCAGTCAAGATCAAAGCAAATATTGTCACCAAACGATTCACCACCATTGAAGCGCTAATTTCCTCCTTGGCGGGAATCCAGATATTGAGTAACGTCAAAATTACCGCAACTAAAACGATTTGAAATATGGCAACACGGCTCCATCGAGAATTAGCGAGCAAGATCGGGCTGACGTAGAGATAACCCATGACATATTCGGGAGGCGTGGAAAATTCTAAAATAAACACCATTCCAAATAGCCCCGCAATTATCCAAAAGAAGGGCGATCGCCAAGATGGTTCGGATAATTGTTTTGACATTCCTCTAGCTCAGCCTCATGGTTTCTATCAAATCTGTACCTTCAAATTTTGGGGATGGTTTCTAAATTTACATAACGGCGCAAAAGTGGAATAGATCTCCTTTACTACCGATATTCTCCACTTTTGTGATGCAATCGGATAGTTCTTCAATTAATTCTTCTGCGAGATATTTCTGATCTGCCTCAAAAAGATTTTCACATTCCAATCTGTCATTGGCTAAACGCTCATATAATGCTCTCATGATGGGTAAAGCTTCTGCGGGATCGAACCAAGATGTTTCAGATTGTAAGGTTTCCTCTATCAGAAGCTCATCTTCTTCTTCAGACATATTTATCTCAAAGTCCGTCCAATCAACAAATGAAGAGAGGGTTCCTAAACCTAGATCTTCGCATATAAAATCAAGCTTCTCTAAAGCTCTAAACACGGCTGAATGATCCCAGTCATCGCCATCTGTCATCTCATTTTTGCTCAATACCCACAATGTTGTTCCCATTTACATTCTCCTGTAAACCGAATAAGGTCATTCTCTTTAATCAATCTAATCAATCATAGTCTTCGTCGAGGTTTTGATGTTCACTGCGGCGAGATTCACGACGATAGCGCTTTTTTAACAGTTTTGGTTCCTGTTGTTGTTGACCATCGCTAGTGTCTTTGACTTTAACTTTTGTTTCAATATTAGCCGTATTTTTTAGCTTTTGTTGATAGGCGATCGCCTCTTCTAAATAAGCGATGTAATGATCGTAACGTTCCCAATCACCACGCACCACACAATCAGGTTCATCGCGGCGATGCAGACAATCATTGTAATGACAGCGATCGCCTGACGCAAGTTTTAATCGGGCTTCGGGAAAACAATCGGTTAACTCTTGCGGTGTCACCGTCAAATCTGGCTGCATAAATCCTGGGGTATCGGCAAGATAACCACCTGTAGGCAAAGCAAATAGCTCCACATGACGGGTGGTATGTCTACCATGCCCTAATCGTTGCGAAACTTCACCAACCCGAACTTGTAAATCGGGAATCAGTAGGTTAATCAAACTAGATTTACCCACCCCTGACAGCCCTGCCGCCACAGTTACACCAGTTTGTAAATATTTGGCAAGTTCATCGATGCCTGTGTGGTTATAGGTACTAATCGCGATCGCCTCATATCCCCAAGACTTCAGGCGATCGCGCCATGCTTGCCATATTTCATCACTAACTAAATCGCGCTTATTCAGGCATAGCAAAACTTCAGCTTCGGTACTTTCGGCTTTGACCAAAAAGCGGCTAAGTTGATGCGGATCGAGACTGGGTTCAGCTAAGGAAAAAACTAATAAAATGCGATCGACATTTGCCACCGTTGGGCGATCGAGTAAATTACGGCGCGGCGCGACCTCGGATATTGCACCCCGTCCCCCCTGCCAGTCGGGTTCCTCAATGGTGACGCGATCACCAACACAGATTTGCTGACCAATTTTTTTGAGTCGCGCCCTTCTAGTGCAGAGCAATTCCGAAACAAGCTGACTAAATTTCTGTCCCGCCTCATCCAGCAGTTCTAAACAGAAAGACTGATCCAACATCACACGATAATAGTTGGCTTGGACTGCCAAGACTGTGCCGATTAGAGCCAACATAATATTTCGATCATGCTTTTTGGACTGTCATTACAAAAAAGCGATCGCGATCTTCAAGACTTTTCACCTGATGTCCATCGGCAACAAGGCTATTGGGAACCTGCTCAATCGGTTCACCTGCGTCAAGTAGCACTTCTAGCAACTCTCCTGTTTCCAGTTTTTCTAGATGTAGTTTTGCCCGAACGAAACTAAGCGGACAGGGAACACCGCGTAAATCTATTGATTTAGCGATCGATTGAGTGGCTGATGTAGTGGTCTGAATGCACATATTTTTCTTATCTCTGGATTACGAAAAACAAGAAACGCACCCTTGGGGTGCGCTTGTTGTCTGCTAAATTTTACTTTTGATTGCCAAATATGCTACCAAAAATATCGCCAATACCACCCTTAGAAGTGTTACCCATCAGGCTTTCTTTGAGCTTTTCTAAGACTTCTCGTTCCTCATTGCCAAGCTTGGTAGGAATATCAATCTTGATTCTGATTAAATGATCGCCACGAGCGACAGGGTTGCCCAGTTTTGGTACTCCCAATCCTTCCAACGTCAGCACCGTATCCGACTGCGTACCTGCGGGAATTGTGAGTGGCTTTTTGCCATCGACAGTATTGATCGCAATCTTGTCACCGAGAATCGCTTGCAAGTAGCTAATCTTGATTTCTGATAAAACGTTAATACCTTCACGCTCAAATTCATTGTCAGCTTGGACAAATAAATAAACGTATAGATCGCCCGATGGACCACCGCGTAAACCTGCATCACCTTCGCTTGATACGCGGAGTCTTGTGCCGCTATCGACACCCGCAGGAATGGTAATTTTTAACTTTTTGGTAACTTGGTTTAGTCCCAAACCATTGCAGCTTTCGCATTTATCTTCAATAGTTTGTCCTGTACCATTACAGGTTGGACAGGTAGAAACTTGGGTAAAACTGCCAAAAGGAGTGCGTGTAGCCCGTCTTACTTGCCCAGTACCAGTACAAGTACCACAGGTGCGTGGTCTTGTTCCTGGCTTTGCCCCAGTACCTGCACAAGTGCCGCAAGTCTCAAGATGCGAAATCTTGATTTGTTTTTCGCCGCCAAAAACTGCCTCGCGGAATTCCAGCTTCAAATCAAATCGCAGATCTTCACCACGAGTGGGACCACTGCGACGGCGGGCTTGCTGTTGTTGACCTGTATTCGAGAAGCCACTAAAGAAGCTCTCAAATATATCAGCAAATCCGCCCATATCACCCATATCAGGTGAGCCGCCGCCGCCATTAGATACGCCAGCATCACCAAAGCGATCGTACCGCGCACGAGTCTCTGGTTCTGAGAGAACTTCGTAAGCCCGATTAATTTCTTTAAATCGTTCATCAGCCCCCGCTTCTTTGTTGACATCGGGGTGATATTTTCGAGCTAAACGTCGATACGCTCGTTTGATTTCCTCTTTGTCAGTATTGCGTTCAACTCCAAGGATTTCGTAATAATCACGCGCCATAGGGGGTTTCTCTGTCGCCTAAAGTATTCATAGACAATTATTCTAATTTAACCTAGCACTTATCGCTGGTTTGTGGATATAAGCAAGAAGTACGTTTTACCGCACATATCATAATTTAGAGGGTCGCTGAGCGACCCTCTAAATCGAAACTATGGCTTTGTCTTGACACTGACATTGCCTTGGGTTACGAGAGTTTGACAAGCTAAACGGTAGTTGTCAGGCTTATTTTTAAGCTTTTTAAGTTCAAATTCAGTTTTAGGTGAAAGATTTTCTAACCCTTCGACAACTTCGATCACACAGGTGGCACATTGTCCATAACCATTACAGTTAGTCAATTTTGCTACAAATTTGTAAATGTCAATATTGTTTTCGAGGGCTTTGATGCGGATGTTTGCGCCATCCATAGCGATCGCTTCTTTGTCCTCATTTACAAACTTAATGTTTGCCATAACTGATTATTAATTTTTTGTTAACTTTTATTACTTAATAAGTATCTTATGAAATGGGTGTTTACCACAATTAACTGCTTCAAAATAATTGCAAGCTATAATTTAGCTGGCGCTAGAAGAATTCATGTGCATCTTGGATTAGCAAATTGAGTTAGCGGATAATTATTATGTATCGACTCAAATATCCCACCGAACAAAGCGATCCCCCCCTATCTCCTAGGGAAACTTTGCCAACCATGTATGACTTACCTAGTGAAAATCATGAGGAACGAGGGTTAGATCAATTTCATAGTTTTCAGTCTGAGCTTTTGTGGCTAACCTTCTGTCCCGCTAATTATCAGAGCGATCGCATATTTAGTGCTTGTGACCTCAATCTTTATTACGATGTGCATCATCAAAATTGGTACAAGCGCCCTGATTGGTTTGGGGTAGTTGGTGTACCAAAACTATACGATGATGAAGATCTGCGCCTGAGTTATGTGATCTGGCAAGAAGGGGTTAGTCCTTATATCGTGGTAGAACTTTTATCGCCGAGTACTGAAAAAGAGGACTTGGGAGAATCGCGGGTAAAATTTTTACAAAATGGCATTTCTCAAAATGGTCAATCGGAAAAACCACCGTCAAAATGGGATGTTTATGAGAAGATTTTGCGGATTCCTTACTATGTGATTTTTAGCCGCAGTAGCGATCGCATGAGGGTATTTGCATCACAAAAGGATGTCTATGTGGAACAGGAATTAACAGAGGCAAAGATTTGGATGCCTGAAATCGAGTTAGGTATTGGTTTATGGCAAGGGAATTACAAGGGAGTCAATCGTTTGTGGCTGCGATTTTATGATGCTAATGGTGATTGCATTTTGACTGAAGAAGAAAAAGCGAAACAACGAGCTAAATATTTAGAACAACGTTTGCGGGAATTGGGACTTGAACCATAGTCTAATTCGAGCAAATAAGTAGGTAGGCTTAATTAATTGTTAAATAGTGAAACAGGCTTCTAGCCTGTTGACGGGCAAGATGCCCATCCCACGAAGCAACTCTGTCAACTAAAATAATTTGCATGGCAACATTTCCAACTCAGTTAGATATCAATACTCTCTCGCAAGATTTGTATAAACTGGTTGACAATTTAGAAGCAACCGAAGATGGCGAGCTAATTTATAATGCATTAAAGGCGATCGCCCAGATTGGTCAGGGTGATACGGAGCGTTTGGACTGGAAGATTTTAGCGGGTTCTTTGCAGGATATGCAGAAGGCAATCGCTATGTTTTATCCCTATCGCTTTAATCGTAAGGTGAGTATTTTTGGATCGGCGCGGACGGATCGCCATGCGCCTGAGTATGAGCAAGCCTATAAATTTGCGGAAAAAATCGCCAACCAAGGATTTATGGTGATTACTGGTGCTGGGGGCGGGATCATGACCGCAGGTAATGAAGGTGCGGGTAGTAATTCTTTGGGGCTAAATATCAGTTTACCCTTTGAGCAGTCTAGTAATGGAGCCGTAGATGATGCGTCGCGGCTTGTTAAATTTCGCTACTTCTTTACCCGCAAATTATATTTCCTGAAAGAAAGTGATGCGATCGCGCTTTTCCCTGGAGGATTTGGGACACAGGATGAATTTTTTGAATGTTTGACTCTTTGCCAAACAGGAAGAACAACGCCACGTCCGATTGTGTTAATCGATAAAAAAAATGGTGATTACTGGCAGGAATGGGATGCATTTGTCCAAAATCATCTACTGGAAAGGGGATTGATTATTAAAGCCGATCGCAGTCTATATAAAATTACCGATGATATTGACGAGGCTTGTCAGTTTATTACCTCGTTTTATGCTGTCTATCATTCCTGTCGCTGGGTTAATGATTTATTGGTCATTCGCTTACATCTGGAAATCACCGATGAACATCTTGAGCGGTTGAATCAGGGCTTTAGCGATATTTTAATTAGAGGAAAAATCGAGCGGAGTGTGGCTCTACCAATTGAGGTAAATGAACCACATCTAATTGATTTACCACGTTTGACCATGCATTTTAACCAGCATGATTTTGGACGGTTATATGAATTGATTGGCGCAATTAATGACAATTGTGATAGCGATAATCCTATGGTTTGCCATCCTGAGAAACGCTAAATAACTAACGACTGTAGAAAAAAACAAAAAGCAAGGGCAATTTATGAATTGCCCCTACTTTTGGCTTGATATTTTAGCGAGAAGGACCTAAACCAACAGCGCCAGCATAAACTGCTTGACTGCCAAGTTCTGCTTCAATTCTCAATAAACGGTTGTACTTGGCAACGCGCTCACTGCGACAGAGAGAACCTGTTTTGATTTGACCTGCACGAGTCGCCACCGCAAGATCGGCGATCGTCGTGTCTTCAGTTTCGCCCGAACGATGACTGATTACCGAGCGATAACGATTCTTGTCAGCAGTAGCGATCGCCTCTAATGTCTCGGTCAGCGTACCGATTTGATTAAGCTTAATCAAAATCGCACTGGCACAACCTTCACGAATACCGCGTTCTAGTCGGGTTTTATTAGTTACAAACAAATCATCACCGACCAATTGGGTCTTGGTAAGTTGATCGGTCATCGCTTTCCAGCTAGCCCATTGATCTTCTTCCAATCCATCTTCGATCGAAACGATTGGGTATTGACTGCAAAGATTTTCGTAGTAGTTGACAAACTCTTGAGGAGTGAGTGACTTGCCATCGATCGCATAGTTACCACCTTTGAATAGCTCATTCGAGGCTACATCCAAAGCCAAAGCCACATCTTCACCTGGTTTGTAACCCGCCTTAGTAATTGCGTCAATTAGCAGTTCTAGAGCCGCTTGGTTAGACTCAAGGTTCGGCGCAAAACCACCTTCATCACCGACAGCCGTTGATAACCCCTTGTCATGGAGTACTGAGCTAAGAGCGGCAAATACTTCGGCTCCATAGCGCAATGCTTCCTTAAACGTGGGTGCGCCGACGGGAACAATCATGAACTCTTGAATGTCAACATTATTGTCGGCATGAGCGCCACCATTAACAACGTTCATTAAGGGGACTGGCAATACATTCGATAAGGGTGTACCCAAGTAGCGATATAGAGGTTGCCCGATCGCTGCGGCTGCGGCTTTAGCATTCGCAAGGGATACTGCCAAGATTGCATTCGCACCAATATCAGATTTGTTGGGTGTGCCGTCGCGCTTGATCATAATGCGATCAACTAATTCTTGATTGAGGGCATCAACGCCTTTCAATTCGGGTAGAAGTTTTTCGGTAATGTTACGGACTGCGATTAAAACGCCTTTGCCCCCGTAACGACTTTTATCTCCGTCCCGTAGTTCGTGGGCTTCAAAACTACCTGTAGATGCACCACTGGGAACCTGAGCGAGACCGATTGCGCCATTGGCAAGTGTGACTTCTGCTTCAACGGTTGGTTTGCCACGCGAATCAAGAATTTCCCGTGCAGCGATCGCAATGATTTCTGTTCCTTTAGACACTTGAGCTATTCCTTTGATGATTAAGTGAAGCTTTCGCTACAATCTTACAGTTTCGCGCCGCCCCGTTGCTCAAATGTTATGTTTTCATTAAAAAGTTTGACAAGAATAGCTCTCATATTTTCAAACCGAAAAGAGGTTTACAGAACTAAGCGCTGCAACCCTCTTTTCATCTTTCGATTATTTAGCGCCTAAAACCAGAGCATCCAGCTTTCTGATTCTTTCAACCATAATTTTCATCACGCTAATCGCAAAATATGGAGTTTGTTGTACCAAAAAAGTAAAACGTTTTTCATCAACAGCAACCAACTTACAGTCGGTTTTGGCGATCGCTGTAGCGCCTCTTGGTGATGCACTGATTAGAGCCATTTCGCCAACAATTCCACCAGCCCCAGTTGTGTCTAGCAATTTGCCATCTATCCAAATTTCGACCTCACCTTCAACAATCGCATACAGGCGATCGGCAACTCCACCCTGCTGAAAAATCACTTCACCTGCGGGAATTGCAATGAAGTCTTTATCGTTTTTAAACAAGTCAATCGTAGTCAAAATCTAGCTCCGCCTTATTATGGCTTTATCTGAAAGTGAATAAACATAAAATTCATTCACTTATCATGATTTGAGATGGACGCACCAAAGTTAAGAAGTGGTTAACATAAGATTAATTATTTGCCATGTAGTGTTTTGGGCTAACTTGAAACCCATATAAATTTTTTTAAACCCCACTTCGCGACACTTTCAAAAATTTATGTGGCATGTTTACCAATTATCTGGGCAAAATCTGGAACTGCTTCTTCAACATGTTGCTTGGCGGAATTACGCAGCTTGTCGTAGACTCCTCTTACCACTTGAATTTTGCTGTTTTTTACTTTTGCATCAGTAACAGCTAACAATGCATCTGCGGTCTGAGATCTATTTGCTTTCAGATATTCTACAGGTTCACCTTGTTGGACACCCTCTACCCACAGGGGATCAATTGCGGTAAAGCATGGCAGCAAGAGCGAATCAACCACGCCATAAATATAATTTGGTTTAATTCCCTTGAGTGCGGCAAAAGCCGTTTTGATCGCCATCCCACTCAATCCTGATTTGCTGGCTACTTGTGCATCAATCATTTCACAGCAGTCTTTTACAATCAAAGCTTTGTTATTAGGGTTTAACAGATTGTCACTTAGTCCCATAGCAATTTTTCTAAATATCAAAATTTGCGCTTTATCATCCCACAATTCACCTCGCAATTCATCCGACAATTGCCGAAATGATAACTGCGATCGCTGCACCGATAGTTGTATTGATCCCGTTGACTAGTTCATTGGTAAGCCAGTCATACTTTTCTTGTAAAGTTGCCCCAATCAAGCTTTCGATGTTTGTGGCGATAAAGGCAGCGATCGCACAGTACAGCAAATCCCAAGGGCTAGTTAATAAACCCACCGCTAAGCCAATCGCCCCAATAAACAATGAGCCGATAACTCCTGCGATCGTGCCTTCTACACTAACAGCGCCTTCTGTACCTGCGGGGACAGATTTGAGCGTGGTGATCAAATAAGTAGTTTTGCCGTAAGCCTTGCCAATTTCGCTAGCAGTTGTATCGGAAAGTTTAGTGCTGAGACTTGCTGTATAAGCTAATAGCCACAATGGGTTGGGCGCGATCGCCTGACCGATCGCACAAACTGCTCCTGTCGCTGCGGATCCCCAAAGATTTTCAGGTCCCCTTGCGCCATCACGCTTTTCGGCAATCCCCTTAGCTTCTTTAATATCTTTACCAATCCGCGTTACCCCCGATCCCACAATCAAATAGCTTAAGATTACAATATAACCTTGCCATCCTAGGCAGCCCCAGATTGTGATTCCCAGAATCCATGCATGATATATCCCCGTAGTGGTCAAAACCTTGCGTGGCAAAAATAAGGCGATCGCACCGAGAATCGTATTTAGGGCGATCGCAGTTAACCAGCCTTGTGAAATAGGGAAACTATTGATCATAAAAGTTAATCTAAATAGATAGGCTTAATTAATTGTTAGATAGTGGAACAGGCTTGTAGCCCGTTGAATGGCGCACGCTGTGCGCCATAGGTTCTAAAGTTAGCGATCAACATACTACAACAGTAAAAACTCATGACAGAAGCATTTGAGCAGTTTTTTGATAACTTTCGGTGGATGGGATGGAATTTATTTTTAGCAATAATTCCCTGTGCGCTTAGCTTTATCTTATTTGATAAACGATTTGCCAAGCGATCGCCTAAAAAATTACCTCAAAATTTAATCTGGTGGTTTGGTATGGCGATATTTATCCTATTTTTACCAAATGCGCCTTATATCCTCACCGACATAATTCACTTTGTCTATGACACAAGGCTGCCCGATATTTCGACTAACGGGGTAATTTTTGTGTTGATCCCGCAGTACTTCGTTTTTATATTGCTGGGCTATCAACTTTATGTTTTATCAGTGATGAATCTCACCCATTATTTAAGTTTGGTCAAACTTGTCAAAAATACGACTTGGGTGGAAATCAGTATCAATTTTATCTGTGCGATCGGGGTGTATTGGGGACGGGTGAATCGTTTAAATAGTTGGTATGTTTTGACACAGCCGCACCGCGTCATTCAAGATGCAATTAGCAATCTAGAAAGCCCAAATTTCTTCCTTGGAACGCTTATATTTTTTATTACCTTTACGGGACTTTATTACATTCTCAAATGGATGAATTTAGCGATCGCCTTTTACTGGAACAATCGCTCTAATCAACTCTCGGCTTAAATAACACAAGGGATGATTTTGAATCCCCTGTGTTATTTGAGTAATCCTTCACCAAAACCGCGAATCGTTGGCAATGTGTCAGTAAACCAGCCCAAGCTTAAACCCACTCCTGCGATCGCCGTGAGGATAAAAAAGCTCAATGTGCGATTATGAGCTAAAAAAGAGCGTAGTTCGTTTCTTGCCACATACATCAACATCACCCAGACAATACTTATTCCCAACGATAAGCCAAACTGGGTCTTGTTAAAAAATACGACTACAATCGCCGCGATCACCCATCCTACCGAAAAAATCCACTCCACACCAAAAGCGATCGCGCCAGTGGGAATCCAGATCCGCCAATCGGCTCTATGAATAGACAATAGCCATCCATAGGCAATATAACCAACTAAAACAAGCATTAGTGATAATAGCGGAAATCTTCGTAACATATACATCTCGGTTCACCCCTTTGATAAATGTGGAACTTGTCCTAATCCCTGACGTAAAATCTGCGGTTGCAAATCATTAGTCAAGTCGAGAATTGTCGAAACTTCGTAATGACATTCTGAACCATCGTCAACAATTAAATCAACCAACTTGTCAAAATAATCAAACAATTCCATTTTCGGTAAATTATCGACATCACGATGCTTACTTTTGTTGTCTAAATCACCAAAATCTTGCTCCTCAAGATTATCTTCTTGCCGATTTGCCGATGTGGAAATAATCGGATTACCTAAAGCCTCAACGATCACCTGTGAGACTAAGTGTTTGGGAACGCGAATTCCTGTAGTTTTGCGTTTGGGATTTAATACCAATTTTGGAACAAGCTTAGTCGCTGGCAAAATGAAGGTAAAAGGTCCTGGAACTAGACTTCGCATCGTGCGATAGTTCACATCCGATACATTCGCATATTCGGAAATGTTGGATAGAGAAGAACACAAGAATGTTAATGGTTTATCATTCGACATCTGCTTGAGTTTGCGAACACGCTCGATCGCTGACTTAGACATGAGATCGCAACCGATCGCATAGACTGTATCCGTGGGATAAAGCATAATCGCGCCGCCACGCAACGCCGCTACGATTTGAGCGATCGTGCGTGGTTGGGGATTTTCGGGATGTAGTCGATGAATCGTAGCCATAGTTGCGCCTCGCGCTAAGTTTTCTAGAAAAAGCACGATTTGCGTGTTTGTTTCTATAGATATTCTCTATTTAGTATAGGCTGTAACACTTCAGGAATTAAAATCCGTCCATCAGGTTGCTGATAATTTTCGAGAATTGCGGTCATCGTGCGTCCAACCGCTAAACCCGAACCATTGAGCGTATGTAAAAACTCAGTTCCCTTCTTGCCTTTGCTCTTAAAGCGAATATTGGCTCGTCTCGCTTGAAAATCATGGAAATTCGAGCAGCTAGAAATTTCCCGATAAATACTTGCGCTAGGAAGCCATACTTCAAGGTCATAACATTTAGCCGCGCTGAAACCGATATCACCTGTGCAAAGTTCAACAACACGATAGGGAAGTTTCAATGCTTGCAGGATCGATTCCGCATCGCGTACTAATTTCTCGTGTTCTTCCGCCGAATTTTCGGGAAGTACAAATTTGACGAGTTCGACTTTATTGAATTGATGCAAACGAATCAAGCCTCTGGTATCCCGACCATAGCTGCCCGCTTCACGGCGAAAACATGGTGTATAAGAACAATGATGAATCGGTAAGGTATCAGCATCAATGGTTTCATCGCGGTAGAGATTTGTGACAGGTACTTCCGCCGTAGGAATTAGCCAAAGATCATCTTCAGCGCATTTGAATAGGTCATCGGCAAACTTTGGTAACTGTCCCGTGCCTGTCATGCTGTCGGTATTAACTAGAAGCGGTGGCGCAACTTCGGTATAGCCATTGGCAGTGTGAGTATTGAGCATGAATTGAATTAAAGCGCGTTCGAGGGCAGCTCCCGCCCCGATCAAATTCACAAACCGAGCCTGAGAGATTTTGACAGCACGTTCAAAATTGAGAATTCCTAACTTCTCGCCAATTTCCCAATGGGGAAGAATATCAGTACGTTCGCTTTTATATTCATCACCCCAACGCCGTATTTCAACATTTTCGGTTTCATTTGCCCCAATAGGCGTAGTTTCGCTAGGCAAATTCGGCAGCGTCATCAAAATCTTATTGCTTTGTTCTCGCAAAGATTTTTCCTGCGGCTCAAGTTCGGCAAGTAGTTGTTTGACTTCATGGGATTTAGCCTTAAGTGCCTGAATTTCTGATGCATCCGCGCCCGATTTCATCTTGAAACCAACTTGCTTACCGATGTCGTTACTTTCGGCTTGCAAATGCGATCGCTGCGTTTCCAGTAGACGCACTTCCTGTTCTAGTTCAACTAGTTTACTGATGTCATAACCTTTACCTCGATTGTTAAGGCGGTTTTGAACCTCTTCGGGTTGCGATCGCAAGAGCTTTATGTCTAACACGGACTTTTATTTAACCTAAAACGCACTCAAAGGATCATAACCCACGAGATTACAGTTATGGATAGAGATATAGCCAGTTATGTTTTCGGCTTTGGGATTTTGTTTTTTATTAAGCTAAGGTACTAACTGATTGCTATAGTAGCTATCAAGCTTCATGCTTATCGTTCAACTGAAGGTTATATCCTACATTAGACATGAAAAAGTATATTTCCCTTGCCGCTGGTTTAGTCTTATTTGCAGTTAGTGCCTGTACCCCATCTACACCCGTAACTGAAAATTCTGCGCCTAAATCAACTACGACCGCCAGCACTGCATCACCTACCGCAACAACTGAAAAACCATCAGCATCACCTGCAAGTACAACTAAAGCCGACGAAAAAACAACAGGCAACGCTGCGGGCTGGCAAGAATATAAATCGGCAGCAGGGAAATTTACAATTCAAGTGCCTAGTAAGCCACAGGAACAGTCCCAAGATCAAACTACTGATGTGGGAACGATCAAGCTGAATATGGTAATTGCTGAAGCCAGTGATTCGGGGTATTTTGTTGGCTATGCTGATTTCCCAAATAAAGTCGCCGATCCTGCTGATATCCAAAAGGGGTTAGCTGATTCGGTCAAAGGTTCTGTATCTAATCTGAAGGGCGAAATCAAGTCAGAAAAAGAGTATATGCTGGGTGATGTCCCTTGTCGTGACTTTGAGGCTGGCGGTAAGGTGCAAGCAACTGATGTATCGATGAAGGGGCGTTTTTGTTTAGCAGACAATCGACTCTATCAGGTGTTTGTATTAGGGGCTAAAGAAAAATTCGCTACTGCGGATGTTGATCGCTTTATTACTTCTTTTAAAATCGAAAAATAACTAAAAAATAGTTGACTAGCTTTGCTAGTCAACTATTTTTTTGAATACTTTTGAATACAGGGGGCGACGCATTGCGTCGTCCCTTTTTTATAGGATATACAGAAGTAAAAACAAGACAATCCAAACAATATCGACAAAGTGCCAGTATATTGAGGCGGCTTCGATGCCAAAGTGACTAGTGTTGCTGTAATGTCCCGCTTTAAGCGATCGCACTAACACGGAGGCAATTAGCGACAGCCCGATAATGACGTGTAAGCCATGAAAACCAGTTAAGACATAGAAAGTACTAGCAAACAGGTTTGTGGTTAACCCAAATTCCAGATGCTGATATTCATAAATCTGTCCCGCAATGAAGATCGCACCCATTACAAAAGTAGCCAGAAACCACAATTGGGCTGCTTTAACTTTGTTGGCTTTGATCGCATCATCAGCTTGGTGAATTACAAAACTACTGGATACAAGAATAATTGTATTAATTCCGGGTAATAGCAATTCTAGTTCGGGTGTACCTTCTGGGGGCCAAGCGGTAGCCACGGAGCGAAAGGTCAAATAGGCGGCGAACAATCCGAAAAATAGCATTCCTTCCGAAATCAGGAACACAATTAAGCCAAAAACCCGTAAGTCTGGATGTTCGGCATGTCCTACTTCGGCGCTATGACCATGAAGTGCTTCTTCGGGAGTTGTAGCTGTAACTGGAGCGATCGATCCTTGCATAGATTAATGTTTGGATAAAGGGATAGGATTGCAGACAAGGGGCTTAAGCCCCTTGTTCATGAGAGTTAGAGATTAAGCTGCGGATTGAGAGGCGATCGCCGCTTCTTGGCGAGCTTCTCTATATTCTTCGCCGTAGTCATAGGGACCTGTTGATAAAACAGGATCATTAACCCAGTTGTGGGGAATTGGGGGCGAAGAAGTTGTCCATTCCATAGTCAGCGCGTCCCAAGGATTATCAGGAGCTTGTTCACCCTTAAACCAACTGTAGACCGCATTGATTACAAAGGGAACTGTGGAAATGGCAAGCACGAATGCGCCAATGGTGCAGATCACATTGATGGGTGCAAATTGGGGATCATACTGAGCAACACGGCGAGGCATTCCTTGTAAACCAAGAATATGCATCGGTCCAAAGGTTAAATGCATTCCGATAAAGGTGAGGACAAAATGCACTTTGCCCCAAAATTCATTCAACATCCGCCCCGTCATTTTTGGGAACCAATGGTACAGCCCCGCATAAATGCCGAATACGCTGCCACCGAATAGGACGTAATGGAAGTGAGCTACGACAAAATAAGTATCGTGAACATGGATGTCAATGGGAGCCGAGCCAAGCATTACGCCGCTCAAACCACCAATCAAGAATGTGGAAATAAAGCCCATCGCAAATAGCAAAGGACTATCTAATCGCAATTTACCACCCCAAAGTGTGGCTACCCAGCTAAATACCTTGATCCCCGTCGGTACTGCGACAAGTAAAGTCGCCACCATGAAGAATACGCGCAGCCAATCAGGTGTGCCACTGGTAAACATATGGTGCGCCCACACAAATAAGCCTAAGGCGCAAATCATCATGCTGGAATAGGCGATCGCCTTATAACCAAAAATTGGCTTACGGCTATGGGGGGGGATGACTTCGGAAATGATCCCGAATACGGGAAGGATCATCACATAAACGGCTGGGTGGGAATAGAACCAGAATAAGTGCTGATAAACAACGGGATCGCCGCCGCCTGTGGGATTAAAAAAGTTTGTGCCGATTAGTAAGTCAAAACCTAGTAACACCATTGCACCTGCTAATACAGGTGTTGCCAACAGTGCGAGAACCGAGGTTGCCATCATCGCCCAACAAAATAGCGGCATACTAAACAGATCCATGCCTGGCATCCGCATCGACCAAATGGTGACGATGAAATTGACCGCCGCCAAGATCGAGGAAGTCCCCACTAAAAGAATGCTGCCAATCCAAACGACTTGGCCGACATGTTCATTAGTCAAAATACTCAGAG
>JBILGV010000081.1:0-21797 GCA_044350865.1 Pseudanabaena sp.
CTGGATTTAGTTCATCAAGAGTACGATATCTGCCCTTGGAAATAATTCCTAGGGCTTTATTCTTATTTCGTTTTCACTCTGCACTGACTTACTTTTGTCCCGCTTTAAGTCGCTACCCTACAAATCAATGGTATTAAATATGGTGTATTTCTCGCGGCTGTAATTAACTTTTTTGTTGTCGCCTTTGTGATTTTCTTGATGATTCGCTCTTTTGCGGCATTGCAGCGTAGAGAAAAACGCGAGGAAGTACCAATCGAAGTCAAGCCAGACCCACAGGAGCGTTTAACTTTGGCGATTGAACGTTTAACAGAAGTGCTGGAATCGAAATAAAATACTAACTGGGTGCTTTGCACACAATTCCGTTTTTTGACTAAAAAAATCCTTCGAGACTGCTTGCATATCATGCCATTTAGACAATTCAGAAGAAATATTCAGAATTTTTTATTCACAGCCTGCGTAACTTTAGGGATTGCCACGGGGATCAATGCTTGCGCTAGTCCTAATAATGACAAAAAAACTGAAGAGTCTAAATCACCTGTTCCTATATTTTTGTTTATGCAAGCTTCTCCCGATGGCAAGACGATCGAGGGAATCGTGCCATCGGATCTGGTTGAACAACTTGGTAGTTTAGATCGGGTAGTGCAATCAATTCCAGCAGGAAGCAAATTTTCGTTAATCCAGTTTGGCAAACCCTTGGGAATGTTTCAGATTATTGCGGTACGCGGTTCCGATGCGTTTGGAGCGATCGCTAGTTTTAAAGTTCAAGCACCAAATAACGAAAAAGATCCACAGCTTAAAGCCCTTGATCCTAATGTGCTGCGCCAATCTAACTTAACAATTGTGGCTAGCGATCGCCTCAATACCAAAAGCGATCGCAATTACGTCTTTAATTGTCCCAATAAAATTCAACCCCTTGTTTTAGAAAAATCACGCAATTTATTTCTCAACCTTGGCGCAAATCAAGCCGCCATTCCTCAAGTAGCGATCGCCTCGTTAGTCTGTGCGGATATTGACGGTGATAACCAGCCTGAAATTATTGCAGGTTTGCGCCTCGATAATACGATCCGCCCCGTAGGATTTGATCCGCAAATGTGGAAAGAATTTTTGTCGCGTCCCGCCATCGAACGTCAGGAGTACAGTATGTTGGTGATGCTCCGCAAGTCTGGTAATGATTGGATATCTGAGCCAATTTTGACCCACACTAGGGCGCTATCCTACATTAATGACAGCGTAAGTAGTTATGCCCTCTATGGCATCCAAGAAATCAACGGCGATCGCTATCCTGAAATTATTGTCCAAGAAATTGGCTTAAACTCCCTTGATGTGCGGGTGCTTACACCCAATGTGGACGCGCAGGGAAAATGGCAATGGCGCAGTTATTACCAAAATCAGCGATCGCTAAATATTGTTCAGTAAAATTTTGGGGTGAACAGGTTATAAAGTAGAAAGTAAAAAGTAAAAAACTCAATTATTTCTTTTTCCTTTTTCCTTTTTCCTTGCCAAGTATGTTTTTAGAAAATTCCATCACTTCTCCTGTTCTGTTTAAACAAGTACAAATTCTGGCTCCTGACGCATCCTCAAATATTGCAGAAACTTTTGGGGATGTCTTGATTGATCAAGAGCGCCAAATATGTCTTAATCCTACGCCTGCTCAAATATCCCCAGAAACGAAGATTGATGAACGCTCAGGGCTGGTATTGGGAACTGGGGCGATCGATCTTTATAGTACAAGTGGTGAACCAGGGCATGAATCGCGGGAGACGATCGCTGAACTTGTGCAGGGTGCAAAAAATGGTGGATTTTCGACAGTGGGAATTTTGCCGAATACTCAACCTGCGATCGATGATATTGCGGCTTTGGAATTTTGGCGCAATGTTCAAAAAAAATATGGTCAAATTCTTCAACCTTGGGGCGCAATTACCAAAGGATTAGAAGGAAAACAACTTACGGATATGGCAGAACTTGCCGAGTCGGTAATTGGTTTCACCGATGGTAAGCCGTTAGCGAATCTCCTATTGGTGCGCCGCGCTATGGAATATCTCAAACCTCTCGGCAAAGCGATTGCCCTATTCCCTCAAAATTCTGAACTTGCCAGTGGTGGTGTGATCCGTGAGGGCAAGTGGTCTTTGCAATATGGAATGTCGGGATACCCCGCCGCCGCCGAAACCTCAGCCCTTGCCGCCTTGATCGAGCTAGTCCGCCTTACTAAGGCAAATACTCATTTCATGCGAATTTCCACGGCTCAAAGTGTGGAACTAATTGCTCAAGCCAAGAATGATGGACTGCCCATAACTGCAAGTACAACTTGGTTACATCTTGTTCATTGCGATCGCGATTTAGTCAGTTACGATCCCAATCTGCGCCTCAGTCCTCCCCTTGGCAGTGAAGCAGATCGCTTTGCTTTAATTGCAGGAATTAAATCAGGAGCGATCGATAGCATTGCGATCGATCATACACCTTGCGCCTATGAAGAAAAAGTCGTTCCCTTTGAAGTTGCACCTGTTGGCGCGATCGGTTTGGAATTTGCTCTTTCTGTTCTCTGGCAAAACTTAGTTGTGACAGGATTATTATCTGCTAGCGAACTATGGCAAGCTCTCAGTATCAATCCTGCAAAATGTTTGGGAATCGCCACACCAAAACTCTCAACTTTGTTTGACCCCAAATTAGAATGGCTAGTTAACGACAAGGCGATCGCCTCGCAATCAAAAAATACTAGCTATATGGGGCGATCGCTAATTGGTAAAGTTCTAGCAGGTTGCTATCATGTTGATTGATAGGCGATCGTCTGTTCAACATTTGTGATTATATTTTGGCAAATCTCATCAAGGGGCAAATCATTAGCATCATGCCCGAATGGGTTTTCGATTTCGTTACCAATCTGTTCTACACCTAAAAGAATAAAACTTACCAAGCCAACCACGATCGCCGCGAACCAATCAATCTGCATGACAAGATGGAAGGGAAGCCCGATGCAGTAAATTAAAATTAGGCGTTTGAGATAAATGCTATAGGAGATTGGTAATGGGGTTTTGAGAATCCGCTCACAACTGGTTAATCCTTCGATCAAAGCATTAACATATCCATTCATTGAGGCAAAATAATTACTATCGATGCGTTCAATCTGGACTTGTTTGTGTAAATAATCTGATAACCAAAGAGTCAGTTCTAAAGGAATATGTTTTGCATTTCTCAACTTCACAATGTCTTCTTCAGAAAGAATTTGATCGAGTTCATCCTCAATTTTCTCATTGCGGAGATGGCGTTTTGTGGCGATCGCAAAGGCTTGAAGGTACTTAATCGAGCGATTCTTTTGTTGTTGTTCCTCATCACCTGAACCAGCGATCGCCACCTGCATTAATCTCGATAAATTACGAATATTTACCACCAATGTTCCCCATGATTTGCGCCCCTCCCAATAGCGATCGTAGGCAGTATTTGTCCGAAAAACTAAAAGCAAACCTAGAACTAAGTTAAAGACGATATTACTGGTTAAATCGCTTAATAATTCGAGAGAGATCTGTGGTGCGTAATGATGAAATAGAGAAACCCCAAAAGCGAATCCACTAAAAATCAGCACTCTAGGTAGGATGATCGGCGCTACGGAGCCTTTAATCCTAAAAGCAAATTCAAACCATTGCAAAGTCATAGAAAATTTACCAAATCAATTTCCAAGCAAATTTTAGCTAGTTTTTGGTTAGTTGCACAAATAAGTGCCAAGCTTTGCTTTTACTTACCGCTTATTTTCGCTTTGTAGCCTAAACCTAACAAAATCTGTAAAATTTTCTGACTGCAATCGCCCTGAATCTCGATCGCTTGTTCCTTAGAAGTCCCACCCGTCCCACATTGATTTTTGAGTTGCTTAGTCAGCTTTGCTAAATTCTCTGGTGTGGTCTGAAAACCTGTTATCTCAGTTACAGTCTTACCGCCCTTACCGCGTCGGGTCACTTGAATACGCGGATTTTGTTGTTGCGGCGGCAAATCAACTACATTTTGCTCGGAATCATCCTCTTCAGGCGTACTAAACTCACGATAAACTACACGATTTTTTGCCATAGTTTTAACTTATTTATTCTGACCATGCCGATCGCCATGCTAGTTCTGCCTCAGCGATGGTCTTTTGTTGATATTTCTTTTCTAATTCCTTATGCAAATGCGCTAGCCTTGCCGATAAAACTCGTAATTCGCCACGGTGCGACATCACTTGGCGATCGGTAAATTCAATTTCGGCAAGACGAATATTCATTGGCTCGGCTTTATCGTCCTTGGCGACAATTTTTCGACCAACTAATAACTTGTTCAGAGTCTCCATGCTTTCGTTGAGGAGATTACTGAGGAGCGTATCTAGATTTTCTTGATTGGTGCGACTATCGCGATCGCATTCTTCTAAATTCTTTTGGATGCGATCGCTCAGAGACTTGATGGTTTCGCGTAAATCTGCCTGTAAATTTTGGCGCTCTGATAATGAAATCGCCAGAAATGACTCAGGGCAGTGTTGGGTACAAAATTTGAAGACAGCGAGTAAAATCTGTTGCTGGGCGGCTAAGGCGATCGCCTGTGCATATTCAAGATGAATTAGATCAATCCGACTGACGACATCAGCGATCGCCCGTTGAATATCACTAATATCTTTATCAATACGCACAAGCATCGTCATAAGCCACTTCACACTATTTCTTTTTCTTTTTGTCGTCTTTTTTGCTGGACTTGTTATCTGAAGCTACTTCAGCAACTGGAGCTTCGGCAACGGGTACTTCGGCAGGTACTTCAGCAGGTACTTCAGCAACTGGAGCTTCGGCAACAGGGGCTTCAACCGAAGTTGTTTCAGACGCAACTTCTTCACCAACAACAAAACGCACAAAGCGACGAACTTTGACATTTTCGCTAAGTTTCGTTGCAGTTAACTTAACCAACTCATCAACGGTAATGCTTTGATCTTTGATGTAAGGCTGATCAAGCAAGCACAATTCCTTCAAGCGCTTTTCGATGCGACCGAGAACGATCTTTTCACGAATTGCAGCAGGTTTGCTAGCTAAGTCATCTTTACCTGATTCGATTTGCTTTTCACTTTCGACAAAAGCGGCGGGAATATCGGCAACACTGACATATTCAACGTTAGGGCAAGCGGCAATTTGCTTGGCTACGTTATCAGCTAGTTCTTTGAGTTCTTCACGACGGGCAACGAAATCAGTTTCGCAGTTAATTTCGACTAGCACACCAATGCGGCTACCAAAGTGAATGTAACTATGGACGATACCTTCAGAGGCTGCACGACTTGCTTTTTTGACGGCGGAGGCTAAACCCTTTTGTCTGAGGTATTCGGTTGCCTTGGTGAAATCGCCGCTAGAATCAACGAGAGCCGCTTTACAGTCTTTGATACCTGCACCAGTTCTCGCACGGAGTTCTTGAATTTGTTGAGTAGTAATGTCTGCCATATTTAATAAACTTATTGGGATCTCTAGGGCAACATTTCGAGGAGCGATGAGTTTTGCTCGTTGCCGAAAATATCTCTAAAATGGTTGCAGTATCCTAAGTTACCATAATTTCGGGTACAGAAGAAATAGGATTTTTTTAGTTGCCCAAAAGGTTCTGTGACGGTGGCAGCGCAGCTCTACTTCGTAAATCATATCTTCCTAACAAGTAAATATATTGATTATTGCCAGAAAAGATTTTAAAAAGCTAAATGTTGCAACGTTTGTAGTAACATCAAAAAACAAAAAGCACTTAAATGTAATCTACTTGAGGAAATAGCCATGCTTCTAAATGTCAAAAAAAGAGGAAACTCACTAAGCGTTATTATTCCTAAACAAATGGCAGCCAGCATGAATATTGATGATGGTGATAACCTGTTTGCAACGCAAACCCCTTCTGGATATGAGATCTCGGCATACGATCCTGATTTTGCAAAAAAAATTGAAGTAGCTCGACGTGGGATGAAAAAATATCGCAACGCATTGATTGAGTTGGCTAAATGAGCGAACCTTATTGGCTAGAAACCCATGAAGTTAGAGCGATACACAATGAAATTATCGTCGAGTCAGGTGGCGCTGCGGGAATTTTGAATGAAGGTGCTTTGGAGTCAACTTTATTCAAACCAAGAAATTTGTATCATTACGAAGAAAATGTAACTTTATATAAACTAGCTGCATCTTACGGCTATGGCTTATTAAAAAATCATTGTTTTGTTGATGGGAATAAGAGAATTGCTCTGATTGCTGTTTATACGTTCTTAGGGATTAATGGAATCGAACTTATTGCATCGGAGAGTGATGCGGCAAGCTTTTTTCTGGATTTAGCGGCAAGTTTTGAAAAACAAGAAGAAGATATGAATAGATTAGAAAATTGGCTACAAATTAATAGCGAGCCTATTAAAACCTAGCGATTTAAAGTTAATTCTTCTTGATTACCTAAAATCCGATGCGATCACCATAGATTACGGCAGAGTGCGTTACGCTACGCTCACACACCCTACAAATAGTTATTGATCGTTAAGTTGATCGTTGAGTTTAGAAGATTGCTCTTTTAGCGATTCTTGTAGCGATCGCGCTTCGTTAGCTCTAATCCGTTTCCAGACTTGCCAACAGGCATAAGTCATTAAAATGGTACTAATCGCAGCATATGTCCCACCCGCAGGCATACCTGAAACCGCCATCGCGAGGCTCCCCACCCACAGAGTCAGGGCATAGATAAATAAAACCGTCAGCCGCTTGGATACCCCAGCCTTGACTAGACGATGGTGCAGATGTTGGTTCCCCGCCGCCATGAGTGATTCACCGCGCCCAAGACGCTGCAACATCACTGAGGTTGCATCCAAAATTGGTACGGCAAGAATTACATAGGGAAGAATGAGGGCGATCGTCGCTACGGACTTGACCAGCCCGATGATGCTTACCCCTGCTAGGGTAAAACCTAAAAAGTAAGCGCCGCCATCACCCATGAAGATTTCAGCAGAACCTTTGGGTTTGAAGTTATAGCGTAAGAAACCGAGACATCCCCCTGCTAAAGCGGCAGCAATTAACGCGGCGGCGGGTTGTTGCATAAACAGACTGGTAATCAGCAGTACGGCGGCGGCGATCGTGGTCACACCTGCGGCAAGTCCATCCAAGCCATCGAGCCAATTGATCGCATTTGCCATACCCGCCAACCAGACCATCGTGATTGGTAAGCTGAACCAGCCAAATTTGACGATGCCGACGAATGGTACTGAAATAAAGTCGATTCTCACCCCCACTTTCCATGCCGCCGCCGCCACTGCTAACTGGGCAATCAGCCGAGGTAGGGGTGGTAAGTTAAATAAATCATCGGCAAAACCAATTAAGAAGAAAGCGGCTCCCCCAATAGTTACGCCCCAAACTTCGTATTCTCTGGCTGGCGGTAAAATCCCAAACCATCCCACGCCCCATACGAGCAGTAAAGCGGTGAGACTTCCTAAGAAAATTGCCACTCCGCCCACACGCACCACAGGCGTTGTATGCATTTTGCGACTGTTGGGCTTATCTACTAGACCTGCCTTAAGTCCATAATGACGAATAATCGGTGTACCTAACCACACCGCGATCGCAGATACCGCAAAGGCGACCAAGTAAGGAATGGCTTTTGGATCCAGCATTACAAAAATAAATTGGGTAGTTGGATTAATTGATTTTGTGATTGAAGCATAGCACTGGATTGGCTAATCGCATATCCGAAAAATCACATATTATTTTTTAGCAACTTAACCGACTAAAAATTAGCTTTTGGTTGAATCAAAAGTTTGCGATCGCAATGATAGTGAACTTGTCACCACACTTACCGAACTCAGCGCCATTGCTAAACCCGCGATCGTAGGATTCAGGGAAATACCAAAGTTGGGGTAAAGAATTCCTGCTGCCACAGGTATCGCTAGAGTGTTGTAGGCAAAAGCCCAGAATAGATTTTGGCGAATTTTGCGGAAAGTGGCTCGACTGAGCTTGATCGCGGGAACGACATCGCTGATGTCATGGCGCATTAACACAATATCGGCAGTTTCCATCGCCACATCGGTTCCTGAACTTAGGGCTACGCCTACGGTGGCACTAGCTAAAGCTGGGGCATCATTCACACCATCACCGATCATGGCTACGCGCTGACCTTCGGCAAGTAATTTGGTGACGGCGGCGGCTTTGCCATCGGGCTTGACTTCGGCGATCGCCCTTTCGGTCGGAATTCCAAGTGCAAACGCGATCGCATTGGCTGTTTCTTGGCGATCGCCTGTGAGCATCCATACTTGTAAACCCATAGCTTCGAGTTGACGAATCACTTTAGGGGCTTCAGGTTTAAGGTGATCGAGCAGAGCGATGATTCCCACCAACTGAGAATCTACCGCCACGAAAATAGGGGTTTTACCTGCTTCGGCAAAATGCTGCGATCGGGTTAAAAATTCGTCAGAGATTTCGATATGGCGATCGGCAACCCATGAGCCGTTACCCACAAGAATCGTTGCACCCGTGGTGAGAATAGCTTCGACACCGCAGCCAATCACGATTTGAGAAGATTGAGTTGGTAATAGTTCGATCTTGAGTTCTTGCGCTTTAGCGACGGTCGCCGCACCCAGAATGTGATTGGCTCCCACTTCCGCACTCGCTGCAAGCTGTAAAATCCTCAATGCTGACGCTGGAATTTCCCGATCGCCGAGAGTCTTAAAACTAGTTTGATCGAGAATCTTGCGTCCAAATACGACTAAATCATCGGTGACAACATCGATAACTTCGGGTTTGCCCGTGGTTAAAGTGCCTGTTTTATCAAAAATTACCGCCGATAATTGATCAATCTTTTCCAGACTTGCGCCACCCTTAATTAAAATTCCTCTTTCCGCTCCCATTCCCGTGCCGACCATGATCGCTGTCGGTGTCGCTAGCCCTAACGCGCAGGGACAAGCCACCACTAATACGGCGATCGCTAAGCGCAAACTAAACAGGATTTCCGCATGAACTACGCCATACCAGATCAAAAATGTACAAGCGGCGATCGCCATGACTGAGTAGGCAAAATATCCTGCCACGCGATCGGCTAAATTTTGGATCGGAGCTTTACTGGCTTGAGCCGATTCTACGAGGGCGACGATTCTCGCTAAAGTTGTATCCGCACCAGTTTGTAAAACTTGGACTGTAATTGCTCCTGTCAAATTAAGGGTCGCTCCCGTGACTTTCGCGCCTACTTTCTTGAGGACAGGGCTGGATTCTCCCGTGAGCATCGATTCATCAATGCTAGAACTGCCAACGATAATTTCGCCATCAACAGGGATTTTTTCCCCAGGTAAAACCACGATGCGATCGCCGACTTGTAAATCTTCGACCGCGATCGCTACTTGCATCTCCCCATCAACGCCGTTTACCAGTAATTTGGCTTGAGCAGGTTGTAAATCCATGAGCGCATGAATTGCTTGGGAAGCTCTTCCCTTAGCGCGTTCTAGTAGCGCCTGCCCCAACAACACGAACCCTAAAAGCATTACAGGTTCTTCAAAAAAACAAGCCCAGCCCAATTGTGGTAAAAACAAAGCGATCGTGCTAGCAAAATATGCTGAAAGCGTTCCCAAACCCACCAAGGAATTCATGTTTGGGGCGCGATACCATAAGGATTTCAATCCATCCCACCAAATGGGGCGACCAATCCAACCCAGTGCGATCGTAGCGATCATCCAGTGAGCATACATATTTCCCAAGAACGGGAGATCGACAACACCGATTAACCCCAAATGTCCAACGATCGCCAACATCACCAATGACGCGGGAATAAGAATTTCTTTGCTAACGCCCAGCCACAAAACTTTTTGAGGATTTTGGAGATTATTTTTAGATGTCGATTTGCGATCGCGTTGATCGATCAATTCTGCCGAAAAACCAGCTTTAGCGATCGCCTCGATTAATTCACTGGCTAACTTAGTGGTTAATTCAGTAGTCTCTAGGGCTGCTAAATCCTGCGATGGGTTTACCTCATCATAAAATACCGTGGCTTTTTCGGTTAATAAATTCACTGTTGCCGCGCTCACGCCATCACAGGCTAGCAAACGTTTTTCGACCACCGCCACACAACCCGCGCATTTCATTCCTGCGATCGCCAAAGATACGGAATGCGATCGGGCTGATGGCACATTCGTTTTTACTGCTGTCATTGATATTGATTGAGTTATTGCCACAAACTTATATCCGCAATCTGTAAAAAATCTATAAAAATCCACGGGCAAGATTTCTTAGCCCTAGCTCTACTATATCTAGCTAGTACTAAAAGCTGATAGCCACATGCCAATACATAGGGTTAGCATATATACAATTCGAGTTTGATAGATTGAGTATTTATAGCGACAGCCAGTTATGAGCTTTTTTCTGCCTGCTAAACTTAGATATATTAGGTAAAGTTAAGGTGAGTAAATATTCTTGCTTGATAACTTAGATTAATGTGATTTTGTGAAAACACAGCAAGTTCACAAAAACGCAGTACTAAAATACGCAAGACTAAATATACAAGACTAAACACGCAAGACTTTTAGTGTCGTTTACTTGTTACCTAATTGCCATGATGACTCAAACTTTCCCCGATGGTTCAAAATTCTCTGACAATATTCTCTGACAATGAGTTAGCTAATGTCCATTTCTGACAGCGAATTTTCTATTCATTTTTGGGGCGTGCGCGGTAGTATCGCCACCCCAGGAATAAGCACAGTACGCTATGGTGGCAATACACCTTGCGTGGAAATGCGTTGTCAAGGCAAGCGATTAATTTTTGATGGTGGTACAGGCATTAGAGTTTTAGGTCAGCATTTACTCAAGCAGTTACCCACGGAAGCAAGTATTTTCTTTACCCATAGCCATTGGGATCATGTTCAGGGATTTCCTTTTTTTACACCTGCTTTTATTAAGGGTAATAAATTTAAAATTTATGGAAAAATTGCACCCACAGGACATACGATGCAGGAGCGCCTAGAGGAGCAGATGCATAACCCGAATTTTCCTGTACCATTGCGAGTTATGGCTTCAAATCTTGAGTTTATAGATGTGGATGTGCCGAGTGTGATCGAACTAGGACATGGTGTCACCGTTGAAACAGGGGCGCTCAATCATCCAGGGGAAGCAACGGGATATCGTGTTAGTTGTGGCGATCGCGTGGCAGTTTATGCCACAGATACCGAACATTTTAGCGATCGCCTTGATCAAAATTTAGTGCATTTAGCGCGGAATGCGGATGTGTTGATTATGGATGCCACCTATTCTGATGAGGAATATTGGTCAAGTAAAACTTCAAAAATTGGTTGGGGACATTCCACATGGCAAGAAGCGATTAAGGTGGCGGTGGCGGCTAAGGTTAAGACTCTAGTAATTTTTCATCATGATCCTTTGCATAGCGACGATTACTTGGATGAAGTTGGCATATTAGCAAAAGAGCGGTTTTCGGGGGCAGTAATGGCAAGGGAAGGAATGTGTATTTCTATCCCTATTCGCACTGGTGCAAGACCTTTAGTACAGGTTTAAAAAACGGTAGGGGCAATTCATGAATTGCTCCTACCTTCGTCTAAGAACTAAGTGATTTTGCTTAAAATGGAAATTGTGCCGAAGCCAATCAAAATAATTCCACTTCCCCAATTCAACCAACTTGACCAACGACGTAATTCTAGAAACTGTTTGATAATTCCCGTAAATGTGCCAGCGATCGCTAAGGGTAGGACAGAACCGATCGCATAGGCTAGCAGAAATTCTGTACCAACCAACAAATTTCCAGAACCACTTACCCAAGCTAACAAGGTTACTAGCACGGGCGTACTGCAAGGCGAAGCCACAAAACCAAATGACAAACCAACTAGCAGCGATCGCAATCCCTGCGGTAAATTTTGCGATATTTCCCAATTACCAAAACTTGGTAAACGGAAAGAAATAACTTCTAATAACTGCAATCCCATTGCGATCGCAATTAAGCCCATCACCACTGACCATCCCCAAGCCGTTTGTCCATAAATTTTGCCAAGGAGCGCGGCGGCGATCCCAAAACCCGTGAGGGCGATCGCAAATCCGAAACAAAACCAAGCCGATTGCAACGCCGATCGCCATGTACTTTTGGACTCATAACCACCAATATAACCAATCGTAAGCGGCAACATCGATAGAGTACAGGGCGTGAGGCTGGTAACTAGCCCCGCCAAAAAGACGACACCCACACTTGTCCATGAGGCTTGATTGAGTTGATTATTCACCAAGACATCAGCCCATTGTTCGAGTTGATAAAACCAATTGGCTAGCGAATTTAAAAGCGAATTTAAAAGCGTTTCCATATCCTGAGCATTATTTATGACCTATTATTATAGCTATAGCTTAAAAATCACGATTTACAATGATAGCGATCAAACCCAGCCGCCGCTCCTCAAACTTATCACTCGTAAACTTGAGAAAGATCACCCCCAACAACGTGCTTATATTCCGAACACTCCACCAAACCCCGTAACTTATTTGCCGAATCCCATAGAGTTTCTTCAATGCTTTTTTGTTTAGTTTGCCTTGCCATATCAGTTTTTAAGCGATCGCATCCCCTATTGAATAGCAAAAAAATCTATTAAATCTTATATTTTGCTCATAGTCTAGATAATGACTTTGCCAACCCTACACTTTACTAGAAATATTTTTAAAATAACTATTGCTAAAGCGATCGCTATGCTGTTATAGTTGCACAGGTTTAAGTTTGCTGGCGTAGCTCAGTTGGTAGAGCAGCTGATTTGTAATCAGCAGGTCACGAGTTCGAGTCTGGTCGCCAGCTTATCGAATAAAAAAGTGCGGTGCATAGCACCGCACTTTTTTTTGTTAAACAAAAAGCCCACAAGCTTTATCGTAATAATGTTGGCGATCGTCTAAACCGTTATAACCGCCATTGACCCGCAAGGTGACATCTTCGACCGAGCCACCGCGATCGCATAGTGAGTTCATATTATTGTTAGCCCACCAAAAACCTGCACTCGTAAAAGGATACTTAGCCGCTACATAAGTAACGCCTTCCATTACTCGCGGATCACCGATCGCATTGCTAAAAGCCTGATAGTTAGCTCTTCCTGTCAACTGAATTACCCCAGCGCCCTTGTATTTTGGACCATCCCCAGCAACGACGTTACCAAGATCGTCGCGACCTTCGTAGTCCCAGCCATCAGCAAGTTCTTCCGTGTATACCAAGCCGCCTGATTCATGGGCGATTTGACTTAAAAAATGTCGGAGTCTTGGCGGAGTAGAGATCTTGTAGCGATTTAAGCAAGAATTTAAATCTTGAAGTTGGACATCGCTGATGCTGTTGCCAAATAAGGCTTCAGCCTTCTGCTTGCTGACAATCTGAGCCGATGCAGGAGCCGTCGCTAAACCATCCCAATGCGGAGGATAAGCAAAATAAGTGCCACTGTTTGCTGCTAATGTAACTTTTAGATGTCCATTATCCGCAGGCTCAAATTTATCAAATCCATAACTTTTACCCGCAGGCACATCAATAGTCTCATTCGGTTTTGTAAGCTGATCAGAACCCACGGGTCGCACTTTAAGTTTCGTCGCAACCTTCGCCTTCATTATTCCCATGTTTATGTGTGCCAATGACTAACATGGTAATTATCAGCTTTTTGCGTTATTTTTGTAAATGAAATCGGCAAACCCATATAAATTGATCTGTACTACTTACAGTCTCGGCAGTAAAATGGCTGGGCTAAAAAAACTGTTTACAGCTTTGCAAGAATATTAAATCAGGATTAGTTCAGGAATTTGGTAGTGATTAGTCGTCAAAAAATTGGGGTGATTGGTGGTGGTCAGTTGGCATGGATGATGGCGATCGCTGCTAAAAAACTAGGATTAGAGTTAACGGTGCAGGCGGGTAGTCCCGATGAGTCAGCCGTAGATATCGCCGATCGCGTAGTTTATGGCAAAGTAAATGACGCGGAAGCAACCGCTCAACTTGCTAAGTATTCCCAAGTAATTACCTTTGAAAATGAATTTGTCGATCTAGTTGCCTTGCAAGAACTAGAGAATTTTGTTAATCAAGATTTTGTTAATCAAGAGGTTGATCGTCCCTTACTTTTTTTACCAAAACTAGAAACCCTTGGGATCTCGGTTGATAAGCTCAAGCAACGACAACATTTTCGCGATCGCCAAATTCCCACTCCCGAATTTTATGGCGTTGATACAGAGATAAAACTATTAGCGGCCGCCGATCGCTTAGGTTATCCATTAGTACTTAAGGCAAGACGACATGGCTATGACGGAAAAGGAACTTGGGTGGTTGCTGATGAAATGGAACTGCGATCGGCTTGGGAAACTATGCAAAGATTACCCGCCATTGCCGAAGCATTTATTCCATTTGAGCGTGAACTTGCCGTGATTGTGGCGCGATCGCGGTCTGGAGAGATCGCAATTTATCCTGTCGTAGAGACATTGCAAACCAATCAAGTTTGTCGTCATACGATCGCCCCTGCCAGAATTAATGCGGCTATTAATACCCAAGTTAGAAATATTGCCGAACAAATTGTCACCAGTCTGGATGCGATCGGTGTATTTGGGATTGAATTCTTTTTGACGGCTGAAGGCGATATTAGCGTCAACGAAATTGCGCCGCGTACCCATAATTCAGGGCATTACACCATCGAAGGCTGTCAAACTTCACAATTTGAGCAGTTGTTGCGCGTAGTCAGTGGGAAACCACTGGGAGATGTATCGATGGTGGCTCCTGTGGCGATCATGGTTAATTTACTTGGGTTTGAACAGAATGTTTCCGATTATTTAGAAAAGCGTCAGGCGATCGCTGATTTTCCTAATACGCATATTCATTGGTACAACAAAACCACTGCTTCGGTTGGTCGAAAACTTGGTCATGTTACGATTCTTGCCGAAACCTATGACATTGCTATTGACCTACGCGATCGCATTGAAACGATTTGGTATGCTTAATGACTGCTTATGCAGTATGGGTGCTTTTAGCATTCATACATCTGTTTGCAGACTATTAGCATTCATACATCTGTTTGCAGACTATCCAGAAGCCTAAATACCTGAATCATGGCTAAATTTAATTGTTGAACATGTTTGGTGCTTAATTTGCCTAGTCGTCTTAAAATCAGCGATCGCTCAATTGTAACAATTCTAGTGACTCTCACTTTGGATACAACTTTTAAGCCTGTATTCCTAAATTCCGTATCAGATGGATGACCTTCACTTAAATTCTCAATATCACCCTTATTCACTAGACTGGTTCTCCATCCGTAAGGGTATATAAGTCTGGCTCATTATCAAGAAATTTGAATGCGCCGCCAGCCTGAGCTAACTGAGCTAGTTCGCGGGTAGATGGTTCAGACAAGGAATAAAACAATCTTTCGGTTAAAAGGTCTTGTTCTTCTTTGGTTAGAGATAAGACTATTTGCACGATTGAATCAACTAGTTTTGTATTCATATTCTCTTTCTATCTAATTTACTTGGTAATTTACAGTTTAGCGATCGCTACAGCACAAGCTTTTAAATCTGGTTGCTTCTGGTTGCTTGGAATTGGTGGCGGCATTATTACTATTGGCTTATAATTTGTTGTATTTCTTGAAAAACAACCTCTAGGAAAGGAGCCGTCGAAATGACTATATTGTCTTCATGGCGATCATGTTTGTGGTGGGGAAATGTTGATAGGTTTAGCTTTTGATGATGGGGAGCATTGTCATAACGAAAAATTAGATCGCCTTCTTTATTCATGTACTGATAAGTATATTTGCCTCTCTCAATTGATATTTCTACATCAACAAATTCTCGAATATGCAGTAATGAGCCATCCTTAAAATAGACATTACCTCTAATAAAGCCAAGTGTATCTGTGCGCTTTTCTGTCTCAAGTTCAACTTTTTGAATAATTGAAGGCTGGGAAAGGACACTCCTAATGTGTTCAAAATAATTATCAATCAACAAATTCGATCTCCTTGATGATTGCTTGTTTTTGTTGCAATTTTTCTAACATCCAAGCTTCTCCTAGCCATTCATCAAAATCTAGACTATGTTGCAATTGATCGCTAGTGAAGAGATTAACAAATTTTTCAGTTGACCACTGATATTGGGATTCAAACTGTTTTAGTTTTTTGTGGGTAGTTTGTATTGCAGCTTCAATGCTTTGTAACCTTTTAGCAAGGTCACTTTCGATCATTTCCTTTATCGATGCTGGATGACTGGATCTCAATTTAAGTACATTCATAGGATTCTGTTGGTTTTAGAAAGTTCGGTTTTGATTATGCTGAATGCTCATTTAATTAAAGGAAGTCTCTTTATCTTTTAGTCATTTATTTTGAACGCTTTGCCCGTAAATATGCAAGGGATTCTTTAGTACTGATTGTGTCAGGATGATTGCTCGGCAGCAATGCTTCTCGAATTTTTAGTGCCTGTAAAAATAAAGACTCTGAGTCATTGTAACGATTTTGGTTGTAACGAAGATAGGCAAAGTTATGTAGGCACTGTGCAACATCTGGATGTTCAGTTCCAAATAATTCTAGATTTAATTGTAGTGATTGTTGATAGAGATCTTCTGATTCACTATACCGTCGTTGTAAACGATACAACGCCGCAAGATTATTCTGAATAGTCGCAATCTTGGAATTTCGATCACCCAAATAATTTCGATACAATTGCAGTGCTTGTTTGTAGATTGGTTCTGCCTCTTTATACTTCCTTTCAGCCGTGTATGTTAAGGCAAGAGTGTTCAGAATAGCTGCAATATCCGTTGGATCAGCATCTAATGATTTCTGAGATAATTCCTGAGCCTGTTGACAGAAATACTTTACTTCTTCATGTTTGCCTTGTAAACGATAGAACTCAGCAAGATTGTTTAGATTGACAGCGATATCAGAATGACTAACTCCTAATATCTCTTCTTTTAATTTTTTTGCTTGTAAGTGACATGTTTCTGCCTCTTGATATTTTCCTTGTAATTCATATATTCGTGCAAGTTTACCAAGGATAGTTGTGATATGGAGATGATGATTACCTAATCTTTTTTTTGTTATATCTAGACATTTCTCTAAATAGGTCTCTGCTTGAGCATAAAATCCTTGCCCTCCATAGAATCTTACTATTCCTAAAAAAGACCATACTAAATCGTCATCAGTAATATAATTAATCAAATTTCCTGTAACTTCTTTAAGATGCGGAATTGCTGGAGCAAGATCGCGAACAATATCTAGAGTTATCTCTTGAGGTACAGGTTTGGAAATCGACAGCATCGATTGCACAAATGCAGATTTGAGCTTTTGCTCTAGAGATTTATCCTCGGCTAACTTTGCTTGAAAAAACTCTCGGACTAATTGATGGAGTTTAAAATTACAATGTTCTGTATTGCGTTCAGATACCTGTAAGAGATGTAGCGCAATCAAAGCATCATCGCGAGATTCTTCCAGTTCTTCATCATCAAGATCAGGACAACATCTTTTTACCCATTCCCAAGAGAGCGGAGCCAAAGCAAATAAACTCAATAGACAACCCAACTCACGAGCATTCTCATTCAACTCTTGCCAACTTAACTCAAATGCTGCCGCTACTCCTAACTGCGCCGTCATGTCATCATCTTGCTTAGATTTTTTTAATGCTGGTTGAGCCAAGCGCTTGCTTCGCAAACGTTGTTGCATTTCCGTTAGCGAAATCTCTGATTTACGAGCAAGGTAACGCCCCACCAACTCCACACCCAAAGGCAAAAATCCTAACCATTCACACAAAGCGATCGCCGCATCCCTTTCCCTCACTATGCGATCATCATCTACCAATGACTGCAATAACTCCAACGTTGCATCAGAACTTAATACGTTTAACTCTCGCTGACGTACTGATTTCCCCAAAAGCGATCGTGTTGTGATCAATACCCGAAACTGACATAGCAAGGGCGGTAAAAATGGCTTAACTAACTTGTACTCCGTTACATCATCAAATACTACTAGAGCTTTTTCAGAATGTGTGAACATATCTGACCAACGTTCCCAGCAGTAAGTCACACGTCCGCGCAAATCCAAATCATCTGGTGGTTGGATATCTAGCTTAGTTCGTGCAAACTCAATAATTTGAGAACCAATATCCAAATCTCTCGCTAGAACCCAACAAACTCCACCCTGATAATCAGACTCAATATATTGAAAAGCATACTGCAAAGCAAACTCAGTCTTGCCAACGCCACCCATCCCTCGTACCGCACAAACCGACACGCGATCGCCTTGCAGCAAAAGCTGATGTAATGACTCCAGATCACGCCCTACAAACTTAGTAGAACCGCTTCGCGGAATATTTTCAGGAGTTGACTTTACCCGTTCCCGTTCAGGCGAGTTTAGTCAATCACTTTTAGTTCCGTAAATGTGAGTGTGATTTCCACCAATAATTGATGCTTCAACCTTGTTATTAAACTGATAGCCTTGAGAATTATCCCGATTCAATTGCATATTTTTTTGTTGACTTTTAGCTACAGTCTTCTCAACCTTCTCAATCTTTAATGCTAGTTCTTTGTTGTTTGACAATAGTGATCTCACTTCATCCAACAACTTTGCCACATCAGGATTGCTCGTATCGCTGGCGATCGCCTCAACATCAATTACTGCTTGCTGATAGTCGATCTCTTGACCTGCTCGTATAGCTTTGACAGTTTGAGAGTTTGGTAATTTATGTTGTAAGGTTTGCCATAAAGATCGCGCTAACTGCTCAGTCTTATCAGTGATATTTTCACCAACTTTAGTCAACGTACCCGTACCGACAGTTATTAACAAGCCCACGATCACAGAAGAAATAGTCTCGATCATTTTATGTCCCTAATTTACGAATATTTTTAGTTTAACTCATTCACCATCTGCCAAAATTAGGGCGATCGCCTGGTCATCCAAAATATTCTCATTGAGAAACCTCTGTAAATCCTACTTTTGGATTAGAAAATTTGCAGCAAACTTATCAGCATCCTGCTCCATTGGATCATTGGGGTCATAATCCTGCTTCTCATCCGTCTCAATAAACACATCCCGTTTCTTCTCCTGAAGTACATGACCCGCCGCATGAAAAAACGTAAACCAAAAGCGATCATCCCGCTTGTAGCGCAAACTGAGTTGAATCATTGCCTTACTAGGAGTTAGCCAACGTGTCACACCACTAGCCCTCACCCCTTTGAGCGATGGGACTAAAGCGATCGCCACACCAGCCGATGCACATAACTGCTGCACCTGAGCAATCACTTCCTTGGGATGCTGCACAGTCAAACTACGGATTTCCTGCAATACCTGCTTAAACTTTTCCGTATTATAAGGAGCGCATTCAATCTTTTGAGCATCAAGTTCACCCTTTCGCAACCAAGCATTTGTAGCAATGCGGTTATCCTCAAACTTGACAGACTTACGGAAAGCAAGCGATCGCGAATTCCAGTATGTATCCCACTGTTCAGGGGAAACCACACCAAAAAAATTCAAGACAATCTGTAATTGCTCAACCTTCTCTTTTCGTTTTTCGATCCAATTGAGTTTTACCATTTCATTGACAGGAACGCGATCGAGCCAAGCAATCTGTTCTTGCAAATGCTCCTGCTCCTGCTGACGTGCCAAGAACTCACGATAGTGCTGCTCTCGACTGTTCCAGAAATTAGCAGGAATGCTCAAAACCCGCTCTAACTGCAAAGCTGTATCATGGGTAATCGCCGCCTTACCATTAATAATTTCATTGATCGTCTTCTTTGGTCTGCCAGTGCGATCGGCTAAATCGGCTTGGCTCATACCGCGATCCTCTAGCAACTCTAGCAATGTCTCCCCAGGGGGAGAAACATAATCTGGTAAATATTGATTTTTAGGTTGATTTTTAACTGTGCTAATCATGGGTGTCCTCTATTCCAATAATTGTTACCGATGAAACCGTTGTCCAGTCAAGTCCACCATCAGGCTTTTGAGGCAATGGATCGTGAAATGGCTCAAAGATAAGTCGATAAGGATGATTAATCCACACTAGCTAAAGCGATCGCTACAGCACAAGCCTTTAACTCTGGCTGCTTGGAGTCAGGACAGGATTCAGGGTGGGTGAGAGCATTTGCCTCCGCATTATCTGCCCAGAGAGTTCCCCAATGCATTGGTACGAATAGCACACCACGGGCGATCGCCTCAGTTACCAACGCAGGAAATTTGGAAGATCCTCTTCGCGATTTAACTTCTACTAAATCACCGTTATTAATGCCAAATTTAGCTGCATCCTTGGGATGAATTTCGATAAAGGGATTAGGATGCATCTGACGGATTTTGTCGATGCGACCTGTGCGGGTTTGTGTATGCCAATGTCCGTAAAGTCGTCCAGTAGTGAGGATGAATGGATACTGCTCATCAGGGATTTCAAATACACCTTTAGAATGATAGGCTCCAAATCTAGCCTTGCGATCGCTAGTATGGAATTGCAGATCGGTGTAGAGTCGCTTATTGTGAACTTGATCTTGATCAGGATTCTGATCGGAAGCTTGCCATTGCATTACCCCTAGTTTCGCCAGTTTCGCGTGACTGATTCCTGTCATGTCACAGGGGCGATCGCGGGTAATCTGCACAAATTCGGCATGGACATCGGCTGAAGTTTGGAATGGGAATTTGTCGGCAAAACCTAGTCTACGTCCAACTTCAGCAAAAATCGCCCAATCATCACGGGCTTCACCGAGGGGCGGTTGAAAGGCTTGGCAAAGAGTGACGCAGCGCTCGGAATTAGTCATTGTGCCAGTTTTCTCACTCCATTGGGTCGCAGGAAGCAGAATATGGGCAAAAGCGGAGGTTTCGATGGGGTAATATGCGTCTTGATATACGGTGAAAGGCGATCGCTTTAAGGCAGCTTTAGTTCTAACTAGATCGGGAAAACTAACGGCGGGATTTGTGGCGGCAATCCAGAGAAAATCTACTTCATCGGCTTCTAAGCCACGGATTATGTCCCATGCTGTACGTCCAACGCGATCGGAGATTTGTCCTTGAGGCAAGCCCCAAAATGCTTCTAGTTCCGCACGATGTTGAGGATTTACCACAAATCGATACCCAGGGAGTAAATTCGCTAAGCCGCCAGCTTCTCTTCCACCCATAGCGTTAGGCTGTCCCGTTAATGAGAAAGGTCCCGATCCCGCTTTGCCAATTTGAGCCGTGAGTAAATGCAAATTAATGATGCTTTGAACTTTGGCTGTGCCTTGTGTAGATTGATTGACACCCATTGACCATATCGAGAGAACTCGTGAAGATTCAGCCCAATATTTAGCAGCAAGTTCCAGATCGTGAATATTAATTCCACAACGCTGCGCGACAAATTCGGGTGTGTAGAGTTGGGTGATTTCGCTAAATTCAGCAAAGCCTGTGGTGTGATTTTCAATAAATTGGCGATCGCATTTCCCCCAACGCAATAACAAATGGGCGATGCCGTTTAATAAATCAATATCGGTTGCTGGTTGAATCGCTAAATGTAAATCCGCAACTTCGGCGGTTTGGGTGCGGCGCGGATCGACGACGATGAGCTTAACGTGGGGATTTTTTTTGTGATATTTGCGAAAGCGATTGAAGATAATTGGATGGCATTCGGCAGTATTTGTACCGATCGCAAATAAACAATCGGTTAATTCTAAATCTTCATAGCAGCAGGGCGGACCATCGGAACCAAGACTTTTGACATAACCAGAGACGGCGGAAGACATACAGAGTCGCGAGTTAGCATCAAAGTTATTGGTTCCTAAACAGCCCTTAAATAATTTTTGAGCAGTATAATAGTCTTCAGTCTGAAACTGCCCAGAACCATACATACAGAGTGCATCTGCACCTTTCGTCCAGACAACTTGATGAATGCGCTCTGTAA
>JBILGV010000082.1:0-21701 GCA_044350865.1 Pseudanabaena sp.
CCAAGTATTTTAAGTCGATTAGGAGAAGAGCTAGTTCCAAATCCCGATCAAGGTATTTTAGAACTGGTCAAGAACTCTTATGATGCTGATGCGACAATATGTGAAGTAATTCTCAAGAATACAGAAGCACTTAGAGATAGTTGGTTGGTGCTTGGCAAGTCTAAAAAAGCATCTCGCAGTCTTACTCGTTTAAAGAGAATACCTGTAGGTGACAAAGGACTAGGAAGACTAGCTGCGCTTAGACAAGGTACACAAGTAAAAATTTTTACTAGACCCAAAGAGCAGCCTAATGTAGAGTACTCGTTGGAAATTAATTGGGAGGATTTTGATCGAGTTGATTTCGTAGAAGATGTGATCTTGGAAGTTGACAGGGGTGAAACCATAAAAGATCACGGAACTGAAATTATTGTTGACAATCTAAAGGCGAGATTTGGAAGGAAAGAAACGAAAAGACTTGCTAGAGAGTTATTGCTATTAGCAGATCCTTTTAGTACCGCCATCTCTTTTCGCCCGAAATTGATTGCATCTGGATTTGATGATTTAGAAAAACAGGTTAACGAAGCTTTTTTTGATGATGCTGAGTACCATGTTAAAGCATCTTTAAATGTAGATGGCAAGGCTCAAGTTTCTCTTTGGGATTGGAAAAGGGAATTGATTAAATCAATAGACAGTATAGATATTTATCAAGAAGATAAAGAAGAAGATGATAGTTTTGACACAAGCGGTAAAGCAGTGCCAGCAGAATTCGAGATGTGGATATTTGAGCTAAATCCACAAAGCTTTAATACAAAAGGTCGAAAAGGCAATCTTGTAGAAATTAGAGATTGGCTTAATGCAGTAGGTGGAGTACATATGTATTATCGTGGTTTAAGAGTTGCGCCTTATGGAGATAAGGATGATGACTGGTTGAAAATAAATTATGAGCGCTCTAAAAACCCAGAAGCAAGACCATATAGCAATACAGTTATCGGCAGAGTAATCACAGAAGATCCAGAGCATCAGTTAGTTCAAAAGACAGACCGCTTAGGATTTATGGAAAATGATGCTTACTTGGATTTAAGAAATTTTGCAATTAAAGCTTTAGACTGGGTGGCGAGTGAGAGATTAAAAATAATTGAAAGTAAGAGATCGCAGTCTAAACAAGAAGCAAAACGGGATGTAATAGCAATTAAAGAAGAAGTGCGTCAAGTTATAGCGGCTGCAAATATGCCCACAGCAGTCCAAAGCATGGTTATTAAAGTTGTTGAGGAATACGAAAAAGCCAAAGATCAAGAAGAAAAGACATTACGTGACGATTTGCAATTGTATCGAAGTCTGGCAACGGCGGGAACAACAGCAGCAGTTTTTGCCCATGAATCATCTAAAAAAATCACTTTGATCAGGCAATTGGTGGAAATAATCGATCAAAGGATCAAAGGTATTGCAAACGAACAATACGAAAAGTTGTTTGGCAAACAGCTTAGCAAAATGTATCAAATTGCGAGTTCATTAGAGAATTTTGCTAAGTATCCAATTTATCTTTTAAGAAGAGACAAACGTAAATCCATTAATGTAGATGTCAATTTAGTCATCAATAATCTAATTGAACTATTTAAAACATTTTTCGTGAATGCTAGAATTGAAATTGAGTTTGATTCATATCCTGAAAAAATTTATATAAAGGGAAGTATTGCTCTTTTAGAATCTGTTGTGACTAACCTATTAACTAATACCGTCAATGCTTTCAGCGTACAGGGAGGAGATCTAAAAGAACGTAAAGTAATACTTAAAACCGAAATATCTGATGGATTTGCATGGATTAGAGTAATGGATAGTGCTTCAGGCATTAAGGGGCTTGGCTTAGATGAAATATGGCTGCCAGGGAAAAGTACAACTCCAGGGGGGACAGGTTTAGGTTTAACTATTGTGAAAGACTCAGTAGGAGATTTAGGTGGTAAAATAACTGTTATTCCTAATGGTCAATTAGGTGGTGCTGAATTTATTGTTCAGTTAAAACTTAAACGTATATAAATTGTAAATTAAGTATGCAAATCTTAGAACTTCCGCGCTCAATACAACCTCTGCTTAGTAGTACCAGAAAAATAGCGATCGTGGATGATGACGAAGATGCTCGTGACACTATATCTTGGCAGGTTGAAAATACTGATGGGTTTGAACCGACTCTAATTTATAAAAATGATAAATATTCATCAGATGTCAATAAATTTGCTGACTATATCACCTCTCAAGGAGTTTATGCAGTACTTTGCGATCATCGCTTATTTCTTGATTCCTTTGCTAATTTTTATGGGGCGCAGTTAGTGGCAGCCCTTTATGATAGAAAGATACCTGCTATACTTGTAACTCAAAATTTTTCTATTGATTTAAACGTCTCTATAAGAAAATACAGAGACAAAATTCCAGTGCTTATAGAGAGAGGTAATATAAATCCTAGTGAAATAATTAAAGGAATTGAGTATTGTTATTCAGAACTATATCAAGGGTTTTCTTTGTCTAGGAAGCCATATAACACATTGGTTGAAATTGAATCGATGAGTAATGAAGATGGAGAAGCCGTTATTGATGCAATTATTCCAAGTTGGGACTGTGATACAGCCATTCGTTTTCCCAAAGCAATTATTCCTGAGAATTTACATAAGTCGCTAGAAAAAGATACTCTTTTGTTTGCTGATGTTAACATTGGTGCAGAGACATACGACCAAATCTATCTAAAAAACTTTGAACTTGCTCCCGATCCAAGAGGTATAGATATAAATGACCTTATCACCTGAGTTGATAATTTTAGATGTGGGACAAGGAAATTGTACGCTTTTAAAAAACACAGAATGCACTATTGTAATCGACTGCCCACCAGGAATTACACTAATTGAAACTCTTATAGAACTTAAAATACAAGAAGTTTCTCACTTACTAATTTCTCACGCTGATAAAGACCATATTGCTGGTATTCATACTCTACTACGATGTAAAGAAATAAAAGTTCAGGCTGTTCATATCAATCCAGAATTTAATAGAAATCAGAAAGAATGGAACCGTCTCAAAAGTTCATTAAAAGATGCTAAAGACAGATATAAGCTAAAGCTTTTTACCCAGTTAACTACTTCAACAACGAGTTTAATTCAGACTGGTGTTGTAGAAGTTGAAGTTATAGCGCCTGCTCCTGAATTGATGTTAATAGGTGGATCTGGCACAGTAGATGATTCGGGTAGTCTACTAAACTCTAACTCTATGTCGGCTGTAGTAGCATTTTTTCATAATGACCACAGAATAGCGCTCTCCACAGGTGATCTGGATGAAATTGGATTAGAGAATCTTTTGATGGAAAACCCCAATTTAAAATCAGATATTCTCATCTTTCCACATCATGGTGGCAGACCGAGTAGCAAGAATAATGGAATTGAATTCACAAAAAAATTATGTGGTTTAGTACAACCTAAGTTAGTGATATTTTCTAATGGGAGAGGTCATTACGATCATCCATTCAAAGAGATAGTAGACACGGTGATTGCGACAGTTCTCAATGTTCATATTTTGTGTACACAGTTATCTAGAAACTGTTCGCAGGTTGATTTAACAGATTTATCTGATCATTTGCACAGTCTCCCAGCAAAAGGAAAGTCTACAAAAAACTGCTGTGGAGGTACTGTAGTTGTCAAGATAAATGGGAAAGAAACAACTTATTCACCTGAAGCAAAAGCTCACAAAAACTTTATCGTTGCTAAAGTTTCTACTCCACTTTGCTCAGACCTCCTCACCAAACAGGCATCAGCAAACGACATCGGCAAAGACTCATAACAACTCATCAGCCATAAATAATAGTACTATCCTAAATCCTAGCTGTTAACTCACAAAGTTATGTTAGCCTCCGAACCCTTCTTAAAAATCGACATTTCCGAAGCCCATCCACACGCTCAAACTCCCTTGTATTATGTGTCACCAAAAGATACTACCAGATTCTAAATCTTGTTTGGATGTTGCCACCCTCAACATCTTTTTATGAGACACAGCTCGTAATAATTATCCCTCTCCTCAAGCAAACGAAACGCCTCAAAAATTACCTCGTCAGCAGATCCATACTTACCACTATTCAGATTTAGGCTTGTCTTTCACCACAATCTCCACATCACGACCCAGAGAATTTAAAAACCTAAACAACCTCACAGTCGAAAAGCCTGATAAGTTGCCATTGATCAAAGCTGACATCTTAGGCTGATCGATTCCCAATAGTTTAGCTGCTTCGACTTGAGTGATTCCTAACTTAGTAATGATACTGCTGATTTTGTAAGCAAGTTCTGCTTTGACTAGCAACTCATCAGAATTATCTAATCCCAAATCTGCAAAAACATTACCACTACTTTTTTGTACCTTAATCTGTTCAGACATTCTATACCTCCATTTATTTCTTGTTGTAATGCTCAGAGTAATGTTCCTTGGCTCGTTTTAGCCTCGTTTCAATCAAATCGATATCTTGCTTTGGAGTAGCAATGCCCTGCTTAGATTTCTTTTGAAACGAATGCAAAACATAAACAACATCAGCAAATTTGATCGTATAAACTGCCCGATAAGTATCTCCATCAAAATCTTCTACTACTTCCACAACCCCAGCACCTTTAAAACCTTCAAGTGGCTTAGCAGAAGAATGTTTGTCTCCACATTGAGCGATATATAGGGCATAACCTACAACTTGCTGAACCTCATTTGGGAACTCTTTTAAATCATCTAGCGAACTCCCAATCCATTCAACACGTTTCAAAGCTAAAACACTCACATTACAAATATGCTAAAACTAGCATATCATATAAAATTAATATTGTGGCATAAAGCTTTAAAAGCAGATGTAGTTAGTTAAACAATCGCCTGATGTGGCGATCGCTATTATAATTATGGACAAACCGTCTATTTTGAGAATGGATACACTTTCACTTTTCCCCACAGACGATGGCTCGGTCACTTTTTGGTCGGAAACCTTTCAAGAAACCTTCCATAGCTCCCACGGAGCAAAGCATGAAGCCGAAGCAAAGTTTGTAATCCCTGCCAAAATTGCTGAAAAAGCCCAAACTCAAACCGAATTGAATATTCTCGATGTTTGTTATGGCTTAGGCTATAACAGTGCCGATGCGATCGCTACGGTTTTTAATGTTGCTAAATCAAAGTTAAACATCATCGCCCTTGAGAATAATCTGGAAGTTCCCCAAAAGGCGATCGCCTCAGGTTTGGTAGATATCTGGGAACCTGCGATCGCACAAATCCTCGAAACCGCCGCCGCCACTCAAACTGTAACTACAGAAAATCTATCTTTACAATTACTAATCGGTGATGCAAGGCAAACCATTGCTCAAGTCCCAACCGAATGGGCGGATGCCATCTTTCTCGATCCCTTCTCGCCGCCCCATTGTCCGCAACTTTGGACAGTCGAGTTTATGCAACTTTTAGCAAATTGTCTGAAACCAAACGGCTATCTCGTCACCTATTCCGCATCCCCTGCTGTGCGGACTGCGATGCTTACTGCTGGTTTACAGATTGGGGCGATCGCACCGATTGGACGCAAATCTCCCAGCACGATCGCCGCATTTCCACCAACATCATTACCACCGCTTTCTGAGACTGAGGCTGCATTTTTAAATACTCGTGCGGCTATTCCCTATCGCGATCGCCATCTCCAAGGTACAGCAGCCGAAATTATTGCTACCCGCCAAGAGGAACAAAATAACAGCGAACTGCCATCAAGTTCTCGCTTACGGAAAAATCTTTATTTGTGATTCGATCGCAGAAAGTAACTTTTCCTGTGACCAATTTTGATAAAGATGCGCGGCGATCGCTGCACCACCCGCGCCAACTCCTTCTTTGACAAAGCCCTGTTCATAGGCTCGTAACTGCGGGAATTGTGATTTGGCAAAACTCAATGCAGTCGCCAGTAATGGCACATCACCAACATCTATGGCTAAATCCACGGTGTCTCCCGTAGCATCTTCCACAACCCAGCGCGTAGTGCCAACCACGATCGCATCGGGATTCCATGTGAGATTTTTGTATTTGGCGATCGCTCTGGCAAGGGCATAAACCGCTAACATCTGTGTCCCTCCCGCCAGCAATACACCAGCATGACGACTGGCAGCGATCGCCATTCCTGCGACGACAATTTGCATGGGATCGCCCACTGCCGCTACGATTTCTAAGGGTGATGGATGTTGATCAAGTTTGGCTAATCCCTGTTGGACAATTTCCCATTTCTGCTCATGGTTGCAAGTGGGATGGGAACTATTGACGCGATCTTTTGCCTCAATTCCCAAGGCAGTGAGTACTGCTAGAGCCGTAGTCGTCCCTCCCACAACACATTCACTCAAAATTACATAAGCTCCTGATTTAGCTAATTTCTCACCCCAGACTAAGCCCTGTACAAATAATTGCAATACAACTTCAATCGGTAATGCTTGCCCTGTACTCAGACATTTTGCAGGTTGTCCACCAAGGGAGATCGCTTCTACTGTGGGGGCGATCGGTAAGCCAGCGTCAAAAATAAACAGTGGAAGTTTTTGTTCGGCGACAACTGCGCGGGAAATTAAGACTGGTGATGCACCTGCGACTAAAGGGGGCAAGGGAAAGTTCGGATTTGCACCTGTGGCAAGAAATTCAGCATCAGCGATCGCCGTATATTTCCGATCTTCGGGTGTGGCTCCTGCTGCGGAAATATTCGGAATTAGCCCTGTTTCCGTAAATCCCAACACACAAGCAAATACTGGCTGTTTACCACAATAGGTTCCGAGCCAAGTTTGCGCTTTTTGATGTTGCGTATAGATTTTGATCATCAAACTGTCCAAAAACTGTCCAACTACTATTCCATTAATTCTTTAGTTACCCGATCATATCATCAGCCCCGTCCTGCTTCTTCGCTATCTTCGGCTATCTTCACCGAGTGGAAGTTCTCAGCAACACCATCTGTTATAATCACGAAAATTATTTTTAAATTCTTTCGGGTGGATTCATGCAGTTAAGGATTAAAGTTCCATTACTGATTACTTTAGTTGCTTTTGTTACATCGCTAGCTTTGTCATTATTCTTTTATGGGACGGCGCTCCAATCAATTGAGAACAATCAAAAAGAAGCACTAAACACAACGGTTACTTTAATCCAAAAGTATACTGATGAGGATACGAAAAAGGCTTTGTCTAGGGCGGAAATGGTTGCGGCGCTTCCCTCTGTGCAACAAGCTTTTCGGGCAAGAGATCGTGATCAATTAGCTCAGATTCTAGTACCCACTTTTTTAATTCAACGCGATCGCTATGATGTTCGTGAAGCCCATTTTCATTTAGCGCCAGCAACATCATTTTTGCGTTTGTTTTTCCTAAAAAAATATGGGGAAGACATGAGTAGTTTTCGAGAGACAGTCTTAATCACTAATCAGAAACAGGAACCGCAAAGTGGGGTCGAAATCAGTCGGCATGGATTAAATATTCGCGGGGTTGTACCCATAGCTGATGCTCAAGGACCGATTGGCAGTTTTGAGGTCGGCATGAGTTTTAACGGGGTTTTAGATGCGGTCAAACAAGTGACTGGCTTTGAATTGGGAGTATTTATTGACAACGAACTAATGTCCAAAGTTGCTACTGGACTTCCTGCACCCGAAACCGATCGCGTGATTGGGGGCTTACGCAATGAAAGTGCGACTAACTGGAGTGTGGTGCGATCGCTAGTTTCTCCTGATTTATTGAGAAAAGTCAACGACACGACTTTAAAATTGCAAAAAATTGAGGGTATTGACTATGGCATTGCTCTAGTACAGCTACTAGATTTTAAAGGCAAAAAAATCGGTGTAATCGTTGCTGGCAAAAGCTTTCAAGAGCTAACTAGTCAAGCCAATGCGGTTCTAATTAATGCGTTGGTTATCTCATTATTTGCGGTGATTATTTTAGGTGGAACCTCTACGATTCTATTTAATGGATTATTGATGCGTCCGATGATGGCGGTTGGTAATTGCATCACCAGTATGGCGATCGATGATGTCTGCAAACCCATCGAGGATCTTGCCTCGCGTCGAGATGAAGTAGGCAAAATCGCTAGAAGTTGTGAGTTAATCCAACAAAGACTAGCATGCTTGAAACAGGACATGTATGGATCAATTAATGGATCGATAGAGGAGAGGAGCGATAGAAATCAATGATTAATCTCCGCCGTTTCCTATTGACACTAGGACTTTGCTTGCTATTAATTTTAGCGATAGGTGCATCCACTGGCTATTCTCAAGAAGAAGCCCCTATTGCTGCTGTTAGCAAACCAAATATCACTGTGTCGAATACTGCTTTTCCCAGCAATGTCCCCAAGCCAATTAAGGTGGAGGTTGCTTTAGTGATTAATAACATCTCGAAAATAACTGATGCTACGGGTACTTTCTCCGCAGATATGGATCTTCGGTTGCGTTGGCAGAATCCTAATCAAGCCTTTGATCCAAAAAACACGGGTGTTAATGAGCAGAGTTTCATTGGCGAAGAAGCGATCGCTAAGCTTGCCAATATCTGGAATCCCCAAGTTGCGATCGCTAATTTAGCGGAAAAACCACAAAAATATGAATCAGAACTATATTTAAACGCTAATGGTTCGGTAGTTTATCTTCAACGATTAACTGCTACGTTTGAAGCCAAATATAAATTGGGGGATTTTCCCTTTGATCAACAAGTCTTACCAATTCGCCTCATATCTAGATACAACAGTAATAAAGTTATCTTTTGGCAAACTCAGGATGACATCGATTTTTCTGGCATACCACAGGAAATTTTATTATCAGGTTGGCGTACTGATGATGGTGTTAACTTCTTATTCTCTAACTTTAAGGGGTTAGATGGAGAAGCCCATCCTCAATTAGTAGCCCAAATTATGGTGAAACGGATTCCCACTAGTCACATCCCAGGCGTATTTATCCCTCTGTCTTTGGTGTTACTCGTCCCAACCATCATCGCTCTATGGAGTAATGCCGACTTGGACAAACGGATTTCCGCTTGGTCAGGGAGTATTTTGACTATGGTGGCTCTCAGTTTTACTATATCGATCCGTTACCCAGCATTAGGTATCGATAACGTATTTTTTCAAGTGATTTGGTTAGGATTTGCCTTCCAGTTTCTAGGATTATCCATCAACTTTACGATCATGAATCCAGCTATGGAAAAATTTCTTGGCGGTAAATATGTAGTCGCGGAAATAACTAACTTTTTGCGATGGAGTCTACCATTGGCGCTATTAATTTTAATCTCACGGGTAGTTTTACTGGCTATACAGATTTAATCTAATCTCTCTTTTTAATAGAAGTAAGAAGCAACAAAAAAATATCTATGATTTATTCTTCAATATTGACTACTTTATTGCGTCCAGATAGCCCCACCCGAATTGTAATATGAGATTTCGGTACAGCAAATTTTTTAGCTAAAAGTTCCACTAATTCTTTATTAGCTTTACCATCAACAGGCGGTGATTTTAAATGCACTGTCAGACTTCCATCTTCCTCTTCGATGATAGATTGCTGCTTAGAATTAGGTTTAACCTTTACCGATTTCTTCATTCATTCTGTTGATTCTTGCTTTGAATTTTAGTGAGTTTTTAGCCAATCGTTTAAATCGGCGATCGTTTGCAAGTCAAATATTGCTTCAGCTAAATCCTCTAGCTGTGCGACAGACAATTTAGAAATCTGAGATTTTGTTCTTACTGATACTTTGCCAAATTTGCGAGTTAGTTGGCGTAGTAGGATGGCAGATTGTCTTTGCAAACCACGTTGCTCACCAATTTGCAAACCACGTTGCTCACCAATTTGTAAACCACGTTGTTCGCCAATTTGTAAACCGCGCTGTTCGCCAATTTGCACGCCCTCTAAAATGGCTTCTTGGTAGACGCGGGTTTTCTTTAGATCGCTATGTGTAAACATGGCTTCAACCTCTTGACGACTTAGTTTTGGGAATTTGTATAACAATACTGCTTCTATGAATTCTACTACGTTATCTCTAAGATCGGTGTTTGTCTCCTGCTCAACTTTTTCGGCTAGCTTTCTGGCTAGTTTTGGTGCTTTTTTCTCTGAGGCTAATATTAGCTGAATAATGGATATGCCAAGAGAATTTGTTTCTTGAGTTAGATCTTCTAAATATATGCGGATGATTCTTGATGATGCGATCAGCTCTTGGCAGAATTTGTTGGGTGCGGGTTCGCTATTGTGTTTGGCAAAGATGGCTACGGCTTGCCAGTCTTGGATCGGGCGATATTGGTTGAGATAGAGGAATATTTCGGCTAGAAATTCGGAGTAGAAGTCTTCTTTGGATTGAAATTGAACTTCTGCTAGAAATATTGGTTTGTCATTGGCGGTGGGCATGAAGATTCCGTCAAACCGAAATGCTTTTTCTTTGATTTCGGCTGAGCTAAATTTGTATCCTTCTGCTTATGGAACTGATAGAATCAATTAGCAGACATCCCTAAAAAACTATAGTTCTCGCAAAAAACTAACGAACTACTCAAGATAAAGTCATGTCTAACCCTCTTTCAACTCGCCACAGTCGCGATCGCTACATCAACCTACTCACAGACTTTGGCTTCAAGCGGCTATTTGGAACAGAGCCAAACAAAAACTTGTTAATTGACTTTCTGAATGTAATTTTACCCGCCCAGCATCGGGTCAAAGATCTAACCTACCGCAGCACTGAAAATCTCGGCAATACCCCAAGCGATCGCAAAGCGATCTTCGATCTTTATTGCGAAAGCGAAAAAGGCGAAAAATTTATTGTCGAAATGCAAAAAGCTAAACACAACTACTTTAAAGACCGCAGCATCTACTACTCGTCTTTTCCGATCCAAGAGCAAGCTGAAAAGGGAGATTGGAACTACAAACTTGCTCCAGTTTATACAATCGGCATTTTAGACTTTGTTTTTGATGAAGATAAAAATGATGACACTTTGTTACATATCGTTGAGCTAAAAGATCAAGCCTGCAAAGTCTTCTACGAGAAGCTCAAATTTATTTATCTCGAATTACCAAAATTCAAAAAATCCATCGACCAACTAAATGACCATTTTGACAAGTGGTTATTTCTGCTGAAACATCTACCTGACTTGGAAGAGCCTCCTTTACCTCTGCAAGAAAATGTATTTATGCAACTGTTTGAAGTAGCCCAGATTACTAGCTTTTCCCCAGAAGAAAGAGAAGCCTATGAAAACAGCTTAAAGTACTATCGAGATATGAAAGGTGTCATCGAAACGGCAAGAGAGGAAGGTATACAAGAAGGCAAAGCTCAGGGCATACAAGAAGGTAAAGCGATCGCTGAGCAGGAAAGACTTGCTAAACAACAAGCTGAGCTAGCACAACGACAGGCGGAGGCATTGCTAAAAAAATACAGAGATCTTTTCGGTGATATTCCTGAATAGAGCGATCGCTCGTAGATTCTAGCCCATACCATTTTAAAATCGCTTGTTCAGTTTATGAACTATTACAGAGCGATGGCTGATCTTCTCAACGCGCTAAATATTTTTTATCCAAGCGCTTAAATCGGCAGATGTTTGCAAATCAAATATTGCTTCGGCTAAATCTTCTAGCTGTGCGACAGACAATTTAGAAATCTGAGATTTTATTCTGGGGGATATTTTGCCAAATTTGCGGGTTAGTTGGCGTAGCAGGATCGCAGACTGTCTTTGCAAACCACGCTGTTCACCAATTTGTAAACCGCGCTGTTCGCCAATTTGCAAACCGCGCTGTTCGCCTTCTAGCAATGCATCTTGGTAGACGCGGGTTTTCTTTAGATCGCTGTGGGTAAACATGGCTTCAACCTCTTGTCTGGTTAGTTTTGGGAATTTGTATACCAATACTGCTTCTATGAATTTTACTACGTTATCTCTCAGTTCGGTGTTTGTTTCTTGTTCGATTTTTTCGGCAAGATTTCTGGCTAGTTTTGGTGCTTTTTTCTCTGATGCTAAAATTAGCTGAATAATCTCGATTCCATGTGAATTTGTTGCTTGTCGCAGGTCTTCTAGATATACGCGCTTAATCTGCCCTAAGTTGATTAGTTCTTTGCAGAATTTGTCGGGTGCGGGTTCGCTGTTGTGTTTGGCAAAGATAGCTACAGCTTGCCAGTCTTGGATCGGGCGATATTGGTTGAGATAGAGGAATATTTCGGCTAGAAATTCGGAGTAGAAGTCTTCTTTGGGTTGAAATTGAACTTCTGCTAGAAATATTGGTTTGTCGTTGGCGGTGGGCATAAAGATGCCATCAAACCGAAATGCTTTTTCTTTGATCTCGGCTGAGGTAAATGTGTATCCTTCGGCTTCTGCTATCGGGCGATCGATTAGCTCGAATAGTAGGGTATGGAAGGATTGGAATAGTTGGAAAAATAGGGTGTCCGTTCGCATGACGGGTTAGTTTAGCATAACGGTTGAGCAGATTCATATCCCTATTTATTTTGTTGGGAGACAGCCTTACTTGCCATTATTTGAAAGGGTTCGTGTACCAATTCTGTGATTTTTTTTCAAAATCTTGTACTTCAGGAGGCCAGTCTTGCCGTAAAACAATGCTTGAAAATGGCAGATCTTGCGTTTGATATTCTATTCTATGTCCTTCTGGTAAAGTTTTCCAATAAGTTGCTTGCCATGGACGAAGAACTTGATAAGTTTTTGAACTTAAGATGGGTTGTGAATTAAACGCATAACGGATAAACTCAAGATTTTGTTCAGCTATATGTAGATATTTTGCTTCAGAGTTTTCCCACAAACTACCAGATATGCACCAGTCCCAATTAGGGTTAGACAAGCTTTCCCATTGACTTCCTCCCTTGGCGGTCAACTTATATTGCATTCTTCTATCATGTCTCTTTAAGGCTAAATCAATTTCTTGATATTTTGGCAAGAAGTCTATAGTAGTGTAGTCGTCAGGACATCGGACAGCAATTAAACTACCATCTTCAAACAAATTAACGAGTGTTCCAAGTAATTCTAAATGTGAAAGTCCATGATGCTCTCTATTTGCAATAAGTTCTAAATCAGGATCGGTTAATCTGTGCAATGGAAATAGACCAATTACCACGAGATCGAGAAGCCAATATTCTGCTTTATTTATAGTTTTCATAAGTTTTAGTGTGGTTCAGAGTTCTGATAATCTCGCCAAGAGCATTTTTAACGATGATCGCCGTCAAGCGATCGCTACCAACGATATTCCATTACCTCATTAGTCGCTTTATCAGTGCGCTTTAGCTTAGGGATAACCATATTAAATGTGCAGTGCGTTACCGTTCGTTAATACACTACGAGATTATGCGATCAGAATAAACAATATCCAGCAATATTCTCTCCCGATTAACATAATCCATAAGCTGTGGAAAAAATGTATCGAAACTTAAAGCAATAGAAGAGTAATTAGTTTCTATTTCCGCAATACATTCCATCAAAATATTTTCTTGTCTCAATCGCTTTGAGATTCGAGCGATCGCCATTTCAAAGCCACTAAACTTTTGATAAGAGGTTAACCAATCTTGCTCAATCATTACTGGAACCGTATCTCTCAGCTTATCTGGCAAGACATCCATATTCCTTAACAAGATTGAATATATTTGTTTGGTGAAATTTTTTAGGCTGATTTTACTGTAGTCTTGCCATTTTTGTGCAAGGATATGATCGTAAAATACATCTAGTAGTATATTTCCGTATTTTCTTTTCTCAAATGAGAATAGCCTTTTAGCATCTTTAACTATTGGATGATGATCAGTGTAAAAGTCTATCTTTCTATGTATTTGTATTTCTTTCTCTACTTCTTTACTATACTTATCTAATATAGTTCCTTTCACAAAATCCCCAAGTAGAGCGCCTAATTTGGCATCGTCATTCTCTTCAGCTAAAAATAAGTGTGCTAAGTAATTCATTTTCCATCTTCACTCCTATTTATAGAAACGGTGTCTCACATTAATAAATACGAGACACCGCCCAAATGGAAAGGATAATTTAGACAGTTGCCGCAGTACGTTTACGTCTACCAGCGCTAGCAGTAACCGCACCAGTTTTAACAGGAGTCTCAACCGTATTAACTGCTGCTGCACCATTACCATTAGAGCCATTGCCATTAGAAATGACAGCATCAGGTTTAGGAATGACTTTCACATTACCTGATTTTAGAGTCACGCCTAAAGCATTAGGCTTAGCCGCAGGAGCAGGAGCCGATTGTGTAGAATTTGGTGGGGTTTGTAATAGGAAGACAATCACTGGCTTACTTTGGATTTGTTGACGCAAGACACGGGTGAGGTCACGCTCCAATTGACCTCGTAAACCAACCCAATCCACTTCCAAGGAACCAACGTTACGCGCAAAATTGCCCCAAGAATTAGCTAGCGAGTTATCGATCGCTTTAGCAACCAAAGCAATAATCTGTGAATGTTCCATCGGCAAGACAACACCGCTTAGTTGAATGTCTGGATTGGTGGAGAGCTTACCATCTAGCCCGACCGATACAGCGATCGTAAAGATACCTTCGCCCGAAATTTGTTGGCGATCGCGCAATACATCACCCTTAACCATGCCATCGCGAGAAGAATCAACTAGTTCGACACCAGAAGGAACCTTGTCCACAATTCGCATATAGTCTTGACAAACTTCGACAACATCACCATTCTCGGCAATGACAATGTTCTCGTGAGGAATACCCATTGCTTCTGCCATCTTCGCGTGCTGTCTGAGCATTCTCAATTCACCGTGAGCAGGGAAGAAGAACTTCGGACGCACAAGAGCAAGCATCATCTTATGTTCTTCTTGAGAACCATGTCCTGAAACGTGAATGCCTTTGTCATTACCATAAATCACATCCGCACCAAGAGCCATCAAGCGATCGATGGTACGCACTACAGGAATGGTATTGCCTGGAATTGGATTAGCGGAGAAGATAATCGTGTCTCCTTGACGTACTTCCAGTTGTTTGTGACTGCAATTGGACATCCGAGTAAGAGCCGACATTGACTCACCTTGGGAACCCGTAGTCAAAATCAGAATTTGATCATCGCGGTAATGACGCAGATTTTGTAGAGGCTGGAATAGATCATCGCGACACTTGATATAGCCAAGATTACGCGCATGGGCGATTACGTTCAACATCGATCGCCCGACTACACCAACTACCCGACCTTGTTTGTCGGCAATATCCAAAATCATATTCACGCGATGGACGGAAGAAGCAAAGGTGGTAATAATTACGCGACCTTTTGCCATCATGATGTATTTCTCTAGGTTGGGATATACTGCGCGTTCCGAAGGTGTGATGCCAGGACGTTCAGCATTAGTGGAGTCGCTAATCAGAGCAAGTACACCTTTTTCGCCATGTTCGGCAAGACGCGCAAGGTCAAAGAATTCACCGTCTACGGGAGTATGGTCAATTTTGAAGTCACCTGAATGGATGACTACACCAGCAGGAGTATTGATGGCGATCGAGAAACTATCAGCGATCGAGTGAGTATTGCGAATGAATTCCACAAAGAAGCTCGTACCGACACGAACAACATCACGGGGCATGACGCGACGGAGTTCTGTCCGATTTAATACACCTGCTTCGCGAAGTTTGTCTTCGAGCAATGCCATTGCTAAGCGAGGACCATAAATAACAGGAATTTCAAACTGCTTCAAATGGAAAGCGATCGCGCCAATATGATCTTCATGTCCGTGGGTGACGATCATGCCTTTGATGCGATGCTTGTTTTCGCGCAAGTAAGTCATGTCAGGCAAGACTACGTTGACCCCAGGCATCATGTTGTCAGGGAAAGACAAGCCACCATCAAGGAGCATGATTTCATCGTTATATTCAAATACCCATGTATTTTTACCGATTTCATGGAGTCCGCCAAGGGCGATAATTTTGAGGGCAGGAGCGTTGGTTGTAGCTGTAGGCATATTTTTTAGTAAGTAAAAAGTAAAAAGGTAAAAGGAAAAATTGGGAAACTGAATGTTTAATTCAACTCAATTTGGTGGTGATGGAAAACTTTGCAGTGATAAATACCTAGATAGAATGACTAGAAAGGTTTATTCCCCCACGAGTTCATCATTATCAGCAGTAGTCAGGCTCTGTATCTATGGTCTATGTCTCTGGATGGAAGCTAGCAATTGAGGTTAGGCGAGAATTCCCACTTGTTGTAATACAATCTTCAGCTTTGCTTCAAGATCAGCATCACCTGAGACTAAAGGCGATCGCACTACGCCTGTATCTAATCCCAACAAGCGCAAAGCCACTTTGAGAGGGATCGGATTACTGGTTAAGAACAAAGCCTTAAACAATGGGAAAAGCTGAATGTGAATTCGCAAAGCTTCTTGTACGTTACCTGCGGCAAAGGATTGCATCATCGTTTGCAGTTGATTGCCAACTAGATGGGAAGCTACGCTCACAACTCCCTTTGCGCCTACCGCCATCAATGGTAAGGTCAGAGAGTCATCGCCTGAATAGATCGCAAACTCGGCTGGTGTGAGGGCGCGAATTTGGCTGGCTTGATCTAAATCACCTGTGGCTTCTTTTATACCAATGATGCTAGGGATTTCGGCTAATTTAGCAACGGTTTCAGGTTCTAACTTACAACCTGTACGTCCAGGAACATTATAGAGAAGAATCGGAAGCTCTGGTGCAGCTTCAGCGATCGCTCGAAAATGAGCATATAGTCCCTCTTGCGGAGGCTTGTTGTAATACGGTGTTACCTGTAGTGTACCATCTAATCCCAGATGTGCGGCTTTTTCAGTCGCTGCGATCGCTTCAGAAGTAGAATTCGATCCCGTACCTGCCATGATTTTGGCTTTACCCGCGATCGCCTGTTGCAACACCGTAAACAATTTATATTCTTCATCCCAGCTTAGGGTAGGTGATTCGCCTGTCGTCCCGCACACGACAATTGTATCCGTCCCATTCTCAACCAAATGAACAGCTAGCTGTTCGGCTCTAGCATAATCGACATTCCCTTCTCTATCAAAGGGAGTAATCATTGCTGTTAATAAACGTCCGAAATCGATTTCACTCATAAAGACCTTTAGAGAAGAGACTTAGCAATCAGTAGTTCCGCGATCTGCACAGCATTCAATGCTGCACCTTTACGGATTTGATCGCCGCATAGCCATAATTCCAAACCATTTGGGTGAGAAATGTCCTGACGAATTCTTCCCACGAGAACATCATCTTTGCCACTGGCATCAATGGGCATCGGGAAATAATTTTTAGAAAAATCTTCAACCAACTCTACTCCCGCAGCTTCAGCAAGAATCTCTCTGGCTTTTTCAACAGGGAAAGGATGTAAAAACTCTAGGTTAATCGCTTCAGAATGCGCTCGCAATACGGGAACCCGTACACAGGTCGCACTGATGCGAATATCAGAATCGCCAAAGATTTTGCGCGTCTCATTCACCATTTTCATCTCTTCCTCGCAATAGGAATTATCCGTCATCGGAGAATTATGGGGGAAAAGATTAAAGGCGAGAGGATAGGGCAGAATCTCAGGGATGGCAGGTTCACCATTGAGAATAGCCTGTGACTGTACTTTAACTTCTTCCATCGCTCTCGCACCAGCACCGCTTGCCGATTGGTAAGTAGCAGCGACAATGCGTTGGATTGGCTGCACCTGATGCAATGGGTAAATTGCCACAGCCATCAAAATTGTTGTGCAGTTGGGATTGGCAATAATCCCTTTGTGGTTCGCCGCAGCTTCAGGATTGACCTCTGGCACGATTAACGGCACATCGGGATGCATACGAAACGCACTGGAGTTATCAATCGATACTGCCCCAGCTTTAGTGGCGATCGGCAGCCATTGTTTGGAGATACTGCCACCAGCCGAAGCCAACACAATATCAACTCCATCAAAGGAAGATTCGCTAACTGCTTCGATGATGATGTCTTCACCCGCAAACTTAATCGACTTGCCAGCCGATCGCTCTGAAGCTAAAACCTTTAGTTTGCCTAACGGAAAATTTCTCTCCTCTAGCAAAGCCAAAAGCTCTGTGCCAACCGCACCTGTTGCGCCAAGAATGGCAACGTTATATTTCCTACTCAATGAACCTCCAAAACAAAAACATCAATTAGGTGGGAAAACTTTTGCTGAGATTTGTGAAATGACTTATGTGTAGATTGGTCATTTTCGTCAGCTTTAACCATATATTAACAAACTTTAGCAACATAACACCAAACTTTCAAGAACAATGGGCTTAAGCCCATTGTCTAAATTGCTAATTTCTTCGATTAGGGTCCTGTAAAAATTGCATCTTCGACATCTTTACGACTAAGGGAATAGGGAAATGCGCGTTGGATTTCTTTGCCGCCATAGGCATCTTGAATATAACGAACCCGAATATCTTCGATGTCCATAATAATTTCAGCTTGCCAAGACGATCGCGTAACTCGCCAAACATTAGGGTTTGATTGGTCTTGATCGCAACCCTGTTCATTTAACCATGCTTCGAGGGCTGGCAAAGGATGATTGTAAAGTGGTGTAGCGGATGATGGAAGCGCCATAGGTGACGGGGTTGAGGATTATTTGGTAATAGATAGGTGGGCGGCTGAGCCGACCACTACTATCATTTAATAGTAAGAAAGTAGCTTGGAAGCATTAATACTGGTGCGATCGCTTCAGGAAACAGAGCATCGCCGCGTAGCCATGCAATTAAAACAGCAAGTACTAAACAGGCAACTAGCGTAGCACCAATTAACAACAGTGCAAATAGTTCACCGCCAGATAATGGTCTTTCGGTCGGTAAACCATCATCGTCAATGGTCTGAAGATTTTTAGGAACTTGATTAGTATATTGAAATCGTGAAAATTGAATTAGGCGATCGTATTCACTTCGGCGTTCAGGGTTACTAAGCGCGGCATAAGCTTCGTTAATTTGCCGAAAATTTTCCACGGCAATATCTTTTGATAGCTCGGTGGTATCAGGATGATAAAGTTTGCTGAGATCGCGATAGGCGCGGCGGATATCGATTTCGCTTGCCCAAGGTGTAACGCCTAAAATGGCATAGTAAGTTTTCGTCATACTCTCCCCATCAAAAGAATAGTCTTCGTACCACTAATTATTCACTGTGTAAGTAGTAATTCGCAAATTTGCATAACGATTTCGTTGGTTGAACATTTGATAGCAGTATGCTGAACAATGATTGATAATGATTAGTCTTAATAACTGCCCCGATCAACTTTTTTAATTGATTTTTCCTGCCCATTCTTTTAGTTGTACTATTTCCATGCCTTGGACTCGCATTATTAGTGCCTTGTTAGTCGTTCCACTGGTATTGGCGGCGATCGCGATCGGTGGTTGGGCGTTTACCGCAGCCTTTGCCCTGTTGGTAGTTTTTGGTGAAATGGAATATTTTGCATTGGTGCGAGCCAAAGAAATCGTTCCTGCTAGCAAAATCACAATCTCAGTTAGTTTGGCATTGCTGATTGTTTCGCAGTTAGAGGTTAGCTTAGCGGATGCGGTGATCCCGATCGCGGGTACTTTTATTTGCTTTTATTTGCTTTTTCAGCCCAGAATTGCCACGATTTCCGATATTTCCGCCTCGATTTTAGGTTTGTTTTATGGCGGCTATTTACCCAGCTTCTGGATAAGGATTAGAGGTTTGGGAGACGGTTCGGTATTTGCAGTTAGCGATCGCCTTCAGCAGTTTGATTTTTTTAGTTATTTACGCAATCTTGACCAGCTTCAATATTTACGGATCACCTTTCCTGTATCCAATGGCTGCATCTACATATTGATGGCGTTTTGTTGTATCTGGGCTTCGGATGTGGGTGCTTATATTTTTGGTAAAGTTTTTGGGCGCACGCGGCTTTCCGATATTAGTCCCAAGAAAACTGTAGAAGGGGCGATCGCGGGGTTACTTTGTTGTTGTGCGACGGCAGTTATTTGGGCTTTTAGCTTAGGTTGGGCGCAATGGTGGCTATCGGGTGCAATTTTGGGCTTATTAATTGGCATCGCAGGTTTATTGGGTGATCTGACCGAATCGATGATGAAACGGGATGCAGGAGTCAAGGATTCAGGACAAATTATGCCAGGGCATGGCGGTATTCTCGATCGCGCCGATAGTTATGTGTTTACCGCGCCGTTGGTTTATTATTTTCTGACTTTGATTTTGCCTTTAGTACATTGATCGTAAACAGGACGCACCGCACTCTGTCATACCGTGTTTGCATTTAGTACATTAACTATATCTAGTGTCTGCTATGATGAATAGTGCAAACTAAAACGCTAAATCTGTTTATGGTGGCTCAAATTAAGACGGCTCAAGTTAAGACAAATCCTCCCAAAACTTTAACAATCGTGACTCCACTCAAAGGACAGATTCAGGTATTTATCGCACCCCATCGCAACCTTTATGCTGACATTATCGCTCAAGGATTGCGGACGGCTGGACAAGGGACAAAGGTATTATTGGTGCAGCTTTTTCAGACGGGGATCAATCAAGGCTTGGACAATCCCCGTCGGCTGGTTGAAAATCTAGAATGGCTACGTTGTGAAGCCGAGCGTGATCTTTCGCAAAATGACATTGAACTCACGGAAGCCGAAAAATCGGCGGTGCTAGAGCTTTGGGACTATGCCAAAGTCGCGATCAAGTCGGCTAAGGCGGGATTAGTGATCCTTGATGAGGCGAATTTGCTAGTGGCGCGATCGCTAATTACCGAAGAAGAATTGCTGCAAGTGTTAGAAACGAGATCGCCTAAAGTGAATATTATTTTGGTTGGTGCTTCGATGCCCGACCTAATTTCTGATTATGCCGATCAAGTCACACACCGCCGCCACTAAGTCAATGGATCAGGAAAGCTCGCTTTGCGGGCTTTTTTGATTACGAACCAAGCTTAAATGCTTCTAGAAATAAGCCATAGGTTACGCCTAACTTGAGTGAATTTAACATATCAGTAGTTAATAGCCTTGGTGCTAAACTGCCATCAGTAAGCGTAACCCGTCTATGGCTATAGACAAAACGATTAATGATCTCTGTAATCGTAACAACAACCGCCGCTGCACTAATATCAAGTTCAGACTTAGCTCCCGTTGAAGTCGAGATAACTGAGGCTAAAAAGAAACCCAGTAATAGACTAATCAAAATAAAAGATGTTCGCCGCCAAGGATTACGCGACCATTGAGATAATCGTCCTACGCTGACATTTACAATAGAGTTAAGACGGGTATTTTGCATAAATAGTTCACAAGCCCGAAAAGATTATAGCAATGACTAATTTATTGGAAGCAATCTTTAATATTGTAAATAACAACGAATTAGATTTAGGAAGTTATTTTAAAAGTAGAAATAAGATTAACGCTGTTGGCGACAGCTTAGAGTTTTTCATTAAAGATGCATTTTGTAATTCTTTCAATATCACCTTGCGAGATAAAGAAACAGCTATTTATCCAGAATTTTTCTCATATATCGGTAATTCCAGTAACCCGCCAGATTTAATTGTGAAAAATGGAGATGCCATTGAGGTCAAAAAAATTGAATCACTCAAAACCGCGATCGCTCTAAATAGCTCATATCCAAAATCCAAGCTGTTTTCTAAAGATCCCATGATTACCAATGCTTGTCGAACTTGTGAAGAGTTTTGGGAATCTAAAGATATTGTCTATGCGATCGGTGTAGTTCCAAAATCTCAAAATGGGTAGCGACTTAAAGCGGGACAAAAGTAAGTCAGTGCAGAGTGAAAACGAAATAAGAATAAAGCCCTAGGAATTATTTCCAAGGGCAGATATCGTAC
>JBILGV010000011.1:0-61915 GCA_044350865.1 Pseudanabaena sp.
AGAAAAGTAGCGGCGACACTAGGCTTAGACCTAGATGGAGTCAGTAGAGGCGCTTTGACTATGCCTCTGAAGTTCAATCTTTGGACTATTCAGGAATCTCAGTCGCTTCAGCGCTGAGAGTGTCAATGGTGAACTAGTCATGTCACCCGTGTATCTCAAATGTTTTTTCCATGACTGTTCTAACCTCAAATTTGTGGAATGGAGCTATAAACACCTGCTTGGTCGAGCGCTTCGAGACAAACAAGAAATTGCTGTGGCGATGGATTTGCTGATGAAAGAGGGCGTGTCTACTTTTATCCATGAACTGCTTGGCTCTGAAGAGTACCGCAAAGCCTTTGGTGCTTTCACCATTCCCTATGCGCGTGACGTGAAGTTCTATGACTCACCGCGCAACTATTTGCAAACTGATTTACTCCAACATGAACATGTCGGTCAACGTGGCAAGGTTATTCCCACGATCTATTGGCAACAGCTAGGATTAGACTGTGAGACGGGTACTTGTGTAATGCCCGATGAAATGCTTAAATCCCATGACGCAGTTAGTCATTCGGTGCATTCTGCTAGCGATCGCCAAAACGCACTTGCTCAAATCTACACTCAAGTACTAGAAAGGCAGCCCTATCAATTTGAACGCAAGGAAATTGCCCATTTAGAGCAAGATTTCCTCTCTGGCAAGGTGGATGTGCGACATTTTATTGGTGGGCTGGTAGTTTCGACTCTATATCTCGATAGCTTCTATCATGACTCCTCGAATCTCAAGTTTATGGAGTTGAGTTTTAAACATCTACTTGGGCGAACGCTCCATGATAAAGAAGAGATTAGTGTCTACACAGATGTATTAACCAAGCAGGGGACTGCGGCTTTTTTCCATAAAATATTTGATTCTGACGAATACCGTAAGGCTTTTGGATGTCATACAGTGCCATATACGCGAGATGTAAAGTTCTACGACTCACCTCGCAACTATTTGCAAAGTGACTTGATTCAACATGAGCATATTGGACAACATGGAAAATCTGTACCGACGCTCTATTGGCAAGAGTTAGGCATGGACTGTGAAACTGGTACTTGTGTAATGCCTGATCAGGCAAGTAGTAATCATTCTGCCGAGACTAAGCCAGTTACGGAAGTTTCAAAAGCCAAAGAACGTTCCATTAATGAAGAGATCGAAGAGCTTTTGCAGATGCTGCAAACCACAGACGCTAAGCAGGTTTTGCAAAGTATGAATGACAATCAGCGATCGCTGCTCCGCACGTTAGCTAAATAAAAAAAAGAGGCAGCGCTTTGCGCTGCCTCCAGATTCTAGGAAATTTCGCGAATTTGAGGTTTGCCGTCTTTAAATTCACCGACTAAAATGATGTCAGTAACACCGACAAATAGACCATTCTCAACCACTCCAGGAATGTTATTCAAAGTTTTTTCTAGTTCCGCAGCATCAGCGATCGCGTCAAAGGTGACATCAAGAACCATGTTGCCCTGATCGGTAATGACAGGACCATCTTTTTTGACACCCATCCGCAGGTCGGTCTTACCGCCTAGCTTTTCTACGGCTCTGGTGACAGGCGCAACCGCCATTGGTAAAACTTCAATTGGCACGGCAAAGGTGGAACCGAGTTTGTCTACTAATTTCGACTCATCCACCACCACAATAAATAGAGTCGCCAATGAATCGATCACTTTTTCGCGGGTATGGGCTGCACCACCGCCCTTAATTAAGGTTTTGTGAGGATCAACTTCATCCGCACCATCGATCGCCACATCAACGCGATCGACATCATCTAAACTGCGAATGGGAATACCGTATTTTTTACCCAATACTGAAGCTTGAAAAGAAGTAGGAATACCAACGATGTCGGTTAGTTCGCCTGTGGCAATGCGTCTACCTAATTCTTCGATCGCAAAGGCGGTAGTCGAGCCAGTACCTAATCCAACCACCATGCCCGACTGAACACGTTGCGCGGCGGCAATACCAACTTCTTTTTTTAACTGTTTAATATCTTCAACAGAAATACTCATGATAAATACTTATTTATAAATTTATAAATTTCAAAGTCATCATTTTAATCCTACCGTACCCTTGCAAAGCTTTGTGCTGCCACAAAATTCTTCGTTTTTTACAGAGCTTTTCAGATCTCCCATAAAATGTGTTATATGATACATATAGCTTATACAATCCATACCAATAGTTACGCTTTATAGCTGATTACTATGCTGTCCATGTTTAAGTTACAAGTGATATGAATAGGTTACGAATTATTATTAAATTATTCAGAATTTTAATTCCTTTTTAAAAAAGTATTGCCATTTTATGAAAAGACTAACTTATATTAGTAATTTTTCGCGATCGCTTAGCAAAAAAGAAATTGAGAGTATTGGCAATATTTCTCAAACTAATAATTCTAGAGAAGGCATCACAGGAGTTCTGCTGAGTTGTAATGGTATTTTCTTTCAGATATTAGAAGGTGAAGAAGATCGGATTGATCGACTGTACCAAAGGATTCTACATGACGATCGCCATAATCAAATTCTCTGCCTCAAGTCCGAACTAAATGTACCTGAGCGTCGCTTTCCCGACTGGTCAATGGAAGTAATTTTGTTGGATGATAATAACGACATTATCCTTCAGCCGATCAAGGTTTTGCTGCAAACATTGGGTGAATCCCAGACAATTTTAGCGAATTATACCCAGTCAGGAGTTTTGCAAGCGATCGCCAATGGACTGAATCCCCTTGCGCTCAAGCCCCGTTACACCGAAAAAATTATTTTATTTGCAGACATCATCTCCTTCTCTAGCATTACTGAAAAACTGCAAGTAGGCGAAGTTGTGGAACTCTTAAATCAGTTTTTTACCATCTGCACCAAACAAATTACGGCTAATGGTGGAGAAGTTTCCAAATTCATTGGCGACTGCACGATGGCATATTTTGATGGCGATCTGGCTGACAATGCTTTGCAAGCAAGTTTAGGAATTCTTGCCGATCTAGAACTATTACGAAATCAAGCACCTATGCATAGTCCATTACGAGTTCTTTATACTGGAATTGGACTCTCTAAAGGAATTGTATTAGAAGGAAATATTGGTTCTCAAACTAAGAAAGAATATACGGTGATTGGCGATGCGGTTAATGTAGCCTCAAGGATTGAGGCGCTCACGAGACAATTAAATCGATTTTTAGTGTTTTCTAGTCCTGTCCGCGAACAATTAAGCGATCGCTGGAAACCAGTGCGGCTCGGCGATTTTCACACAAAAGGTCGCGATGAGATCGTTGAAGTTTACTCAATTGACGATCTGTTGACTTTCCAAAAGTCAGATTTTCAAAAGTTAAAACAAGAAATCAAACAACATTTAGAGTTGATTGCCTGTTAAGCCCTTGGGCTGAGGAAATTACTACTGATAAAGAAGGGACAGAACCGCCTATCAGGACTAGATGAGAAGATCATTTCTCTGTATGCACGCGGCATGAGCGTCAGGGATATCCAAGTCCAATTAGAAGAGATGTATAGTGTCGAAGTATCACCGACCTTGATTTCACAGCTTCGCTAACATCTCCAAACGCGATATTGAGCGCTTAAAAATTTTATGTTTTTATTTCGTCAAGTATCGCTTCTTAAGGCATCACCAAATCATCCTGAACAGGCTGAACAGGTTAGTGACAAAGCTCGATCGCATTATCACTAACTTTTAAGCAACTTTAACGGACACTGGGTAATTCAATCGAGATCGCTTGTTGCTGCATTTTTTTGAATACGTTATAAAAACCATTAGCGCGAGAAGGAGTCAAACTTGCCACTAAACCAGTCTCTTTAATAAAATCTGGTGTCAGCAATTCAATCTCTTTTTGAGTTAAGCCGCTCATGCAAATGGATAATAATCCCAGAAACCCTTTGCTAATCAAAGCGTCAGAGTCACCAGAAAATACCACATGTTCATTTTCATCCAACTCCGCCACTACAAATACCTGTGACACACATCCCTGCACCTTGTTGTTAGGTGTTTTCAGCGCGTCAGGAAAATCCGCTAGCTTCTTCCCGTACAAAATTAACTGCTCATAGCGCTGTTTGGGATCGGAGAGTTTTTGAAATCGCTTGACAATGCGATCGATTGATTCAGGGAGATTGGTCGGAAGTGAATGCATTAGATTAGAAAAATTCAAGAAATCTTATAGTTTCTCCAGTTTAATCGATTTACGCTAACATGAGGATATTGGGGCTTACTCGCAAAGCGATGTAAATAAAAATGCTGGAAGAGACGCGACAATCAATCTATGCAAAACAGGTGACGATTTCCTCGTTGCTGCTTTACCAAAACCTATTAGAGCAAGAAGTTTGGACTGCCTATGTGAAGCTTTTGCAATGTTTGGCGAACTATGCCCTAGATGGCGAAGAAAATCGATCGCGCCGACTTAGTTATTTATTAGCCTATGGACAATGGTTTAGAGCGATCGCCTCTACTGGCTACAACTGGCGAGATTACGTTATTTTACAAATTCTCTCATCCGATAATCCCTTTAGCCAACAAGTCCAGACCACGAAACTGGAATCACTACCGATCGCTTTGGTGGCGGCGGCAAAGCATGACCTTCAAGTTTTAGAAGAAATAAGTCTATGGGGTGGGGATAAATTAGTTGATTTTATTGATGAGACTTTCGGCGATCGTCCTGTGGTTTGGCAACTGAAGAGTGATCTATCGAAACTTTCGGAATCCAAGCGATCGCTACTCCGCAAATTTCAAGAAACCGATGATTGGAAGCAACTTTTGCCAGATTTAGTGGATTATTATCAGCATTCAGGAACAGGAATATTTACGGATTATGATGCATTTCGCTGGTCTAATGGTCATTTGGAGGGAATTGCCTATCCTGATTTGGTGAACTTAGCCGATCTCATTGGCTATGAGTCCCAGCGCCACGCACTTTATCAAAATACGGAAGCATTTTTGGCAGGTTATCACGCGCTGCATATTCTCCTCTATGGTAGTCGCGGTACGGGCAAATCATCAATGGTGAAGTCCTTAATGTATGCCTATCGCGATCGCGGTTTGCGTCTAGTTGAGGTTGCTAAAAATGATTTAAAAGATTTGCCGATTATTGCGGAGATATTACGCAAGGTTCCCCAGAAATTTATTATTTTTGTTGACGATTTGTCCTTTGAGGAAGAGGGCGAAGACTATAAGGCGCTGAAGGTAGTTTTAGAGGGAAATCTTTCTGCACAGCCCCATAATCTCTTGGTTTATGCCACTTCCAACCGTCGGCATTTATTGCGCGAATACTTTAGCGATCGCCCTAGCCTCAAAGATCTGAGCGATCGGCAAGAAGTCAATCCTTGGGACACGGTACAGGAAAAATTATCTTTAAGCGATCGCTTTGGTTTAACCCTAACTTTTCTACAAGCAGATCAAGAAATTTATCTTAAAATCGTGCATCATTTGGCGAAGCAAGTAGCGATTAACTTACCCGATGAAGATTTGAATTTTCGCGCTCTACAATGGGCAACTCGCCATAATGGTCAATCGGGGCGCACGGCGCAGCAATTTATTAACTTTCTACAAGCAGAATTAAAAATAGGTCGTGATCACTCCTGATCGCGTAAATCAAAAGGTACTCGTTGGAACTGAAGTTTCTATAAAAACGGTAGGTGATACTTGAAAAATTTTAGCCAATGTCTGAATTTGTTTGAGGGGAATATCTTGATCGCCATTTAAGAGAGCGTTAAAATCCTGTTCTGATTCAAAAACTTTTCTGAGGTCATCAACGGAAGTCTGATGTTCTTCGATGAGGTTGACTAAAATATTGTTCAGAGAAGCATCAGCGATCGGATAATGTTTATCCTCGTACTCCTGCACTAGCAAGCCTAACAAATGTAAATACTCACGTTCATTACCCGTGAGTGTTGGCTTATCCAAAAAAAAGTCAATTATTTCTTGAATTTGATCGAGCTCTTCTTCTGAATGAATTGACTTTGGCGGAAAAATTTGAAGCAGTTCAATGTAGGTTTCGGCTTCAAGAAAACTAGGAATCTTGTTTCCAATTGTTTTTGTCGTATTGAATAGATCTCTTGCCATAGTTTAGTCAGACTTTTATTTTCACAGAATTTTGTAAATTAGTTCGGGACCATTTAGTTCTAGGACGAAATTGTTGATTAAATCCCTTCCAATCAAAATGATGCCACCAATATCTTCACTGGGGCAACCACGTACCCGAACTGCCTGATAAACCAAGCGATCGAACGAGAGGTTAACAAAGTAGGGAATGACAATTGCATTTCCTTTACTAGTTCCTAAAATTGTCTCTTTGGAACCCGCGATTACGGCATTAACTTTGATGAGTAAATCAAAAGGTACTAATGTGCAGTCTGCTCCTGAGTCCAAAAAAGCTGTACAGCTTAGTGTTACTGAGGGGTTTTCTTCGGGTGATGATAACTGTACTTGAATTAATGGTGCTGCTGGTATATCCGCACCTAGTGATGTATAGGCGTAACTCATGAAATTGTTCTCGGAAAGGGTTTAAAGCCACGAATACTGAGTTTTGGTTCTTCGGCAACAACTTTTTTAATAAACATTGGTTTGAGTCCATTTTTGGCAATGGTGCGTTGGGCTAGTGCAGATTCGTTATTGTCTGCATCTACGATCTTGCCATTTTCAAAAAGGATGTACTTCCCTAGATATTGATTTAGTAATTCGGGTTTCTTTTGATTAAAGATTTCTGCTTGCTGTTCCATATAGTTCAATATTTCTGGATCTGGCACTTGAGTTTTGGTCTGAGTTAGTGATTGCCGATCGCGGATTGTTTGCAATAATGTCAAGGCGATCGCATTTTGCTCTTCTTCTGACAGGGTGTTAGCGATTCTTATTGCTTCTGTTAATAGCTGTGTCATAGTTTTTAGTTAGATTTTATATTTTTTGTGTTGAGATGATGCAATAATATTTACTCTTCGTCAAAGGATCGTGGGTTATCGTCCACCGTCTTTGATTAGGGCTGTTTTTACGGATAGGTATTTTGCCATAGCTTAGTAATCACAGAAAAAACACAAAAGCATGAATTTAAAAATAGAATAATGATAATTCAAGGATTATGTTACGGCTTACAATCCCGAAGCATCTAGTTTGAGAATAAATTCTCGCAAAAAGCCTGCATATTCATGATTTATTCGTATTGCCGATAAAGAAGGATGGCTGTCAGGCGCATATTTTCTAGGAAAATAGATTTCTTTATAGAAAGTATAAATTCCCTTCAGAAAAAACTCCCAAGGAGAAAAGGGAAACATACCAAAAATGTTAGGAGTACAAAAGGTAAAATCTTTTGCTAAAACATAAAATTTATCGCCATCAACATTATTAGATGTATAAGTCCATTTTAGCGCCTCAAAAAAGACTTCCATTGCACCACTATCACTGAGTTTAATGTGTGTAGTATCTTGGATGCTCATGAAAATTCGTTTCTGCACACTCAAACCAAACTTACCATTACTATTTTTTATCCATAGTTGATCGATAATTTTTAAATGATGGCATGGAAAATCATTAACGGCTGTGTCTCTAGCAATTAAAAAAGCAAATCTATTAGGAGAGTCATGAACAGGACTAGCCATTCTTAAAATTCTTGCAGTTAACTCATCTGCCTCATGCCATCTTCTCGCTATCAATAGTCGATTTAGCTCACGGTAGGCAAACTCAAACCTCTCATCTTCCATAGATGTTGAATTATCCGATGATTTAGCTTCAACATCTTCGGGATTCTCTTTGACTTCTTCTTGTTGACGGCGCAACTCCTCATTAAAAGCCTCAATCCTTTCCTTCTGAACCCGTTGCAAAATTTCCATTAAAGGCTGAATGTATTGACCAGCAATATCTTCAGGCAAACCCACATTCACACTATCTAACTTCGTGGCATAAAAAGGATTATCCCCATCCACCAAAGCATACAAATCCACAAAAAACACCGCATAGATTTTTTGGAAAGTTGTCAGCCAATCGCCAATGGTTTCGTAGAGATCGTCATCATCAATACTTGCCCCAGCCAACTCACCCTGCAACTGTTGCGCCAACTCCCGCCACGGCAACTCCACATCAAAATGACCATGCAGAATCTCCGCACTTCGACTACCCCATAAGTGATAATGGAAAAAAGCACTGCGGCGCGTTACCTTACTGAAACTCATCACACAAGGCACATCGGGGATAATACTCCGCAATTGCGCGGCATTCGTATCGAAAATATTCTCATCATCAAAGAAACGGCTATAAAAGCGCACATCACCACGAAAGACAGAATTAGCAAACTTCTTGATTTGGCTCTCCGCCTCCGCCGTTAGTTCCGTCCGAAAATAATTGGGGCATCCTTCCGTAATTTGCATCTTGGCACAAACAAATAGAGGATGTTCCGTATCCTGTGCTAAAGCTTCCAATTCTTGACGACTAAAAATCGTGGGTAATTTGATTTTGTCCCAATCTGCTTGGATTTGCCGTGTTTGCAGCTTTTCACGACTCTGCAAATCATTCTGCTGTAACTCCCGTTGCAAATTGCGCCATAACTCGCTCAGTTGTGCCTTGAGTTCTCGTTCCTGACGCGCCAGATCTGCTTGTTGGGCTAACTTCTCCCTTGTAAGCACCGCGTTAATCATTAATTCCGCTTGCTTGAGTTTGTTCTGCTCTTGCTGCACCCTTGCCAAACTACTTTGAGCATCGGTAAGCGATCGCATAGCTTCACTATTATTGCTAAGGGATTGAGCGATCGCGCTATCCTGATTAGTACCGCCATGAGCAATACCACCAAAGGTTTTCTTCCCAAAAGCATGACCAATCGACTCAGCAAGCCCACCGACAAGCTTACCGCCAATTTCAAAAACCAACTTGTGCCAAGCCATAGCTTTATCCTCATTGCTTACGGTACTTTACAGACGGTCTTGATATATACTGTCATTGACTTATTATTTTGTCAATATGTTGTGTATGATTAATTTACAGATTAGCTCAGATAAACAATGGACACTCGAAGAGTTTGCGATCTCCGCAAATGAAATGCTGCCCCAAGTTCTACCTGCGCTGAAACCCAATGCCAAATTAAATACCAAACTATCGGAAGAAATCACACCCAGATTAATTCGTTATTACACCAATCAAGGCGTACTAGACGCTCCGATCCGCGAAGGGAAATATGCTTTTTATAACCAACGACATTTATTACAACTTTTAGTCTGTCGGAGACTCTTGTCTGAGGGGTTTACCGTAGCGGTAATTCAAGCGATCGCCAAACATAAAACTAATGACGATTTAGAATCAATGCTCACAGGTGGTATCGAATTTAATCTTAGTGCTGCACAACCCGATACCCAATCAAAAAATTCAGAAAATGACAACCAGAAAATAGCTTCTAGTAAAGTTCCTAGTCAATGGCTGCGTATCCAAATTCGTGAAGGTGTAGAAATCCATTGGCGATCGGATGTCACGTTGCCACAAACAAGTTTGGAATATCAGCACTTTCTGGCAGAAGTGGAAAGCTCTCTCAAAAAATGTGATTTATAGATCTTGACTTTTCTCTAATGTGACTTTAGACATATATCACCTGATTAGAATCTACGGTAATACTTAGGTTAACATAAAAGCTCTATCATTCATTCACGATAGCGATCTAGCAAAGTTGGTAAATGGTCAAATCCATCGACACCGATATGGGCAATCAAATGCGATCGCTGCTGTTGTAATAATTGCTGAAATTTCTCCACACCCAACTTACCTTGCAAAATCACCACCAAAGATGCCGACTGTTGCCATGCTTTACTATGACGCTCTTCTAGTAGGTACATTCCCAAACAAGCATGATAGATTGTCAATTCAAGTTGATTAAGTTGATAGAAGACTTCCCCAAGATAGGCATGACTGAGAGCTTGCAAATCGCGATCGCCGATCTGTTGCGTTATTACTAATCCCTTCTCTAGGGCTAGCTGAGCCTGACTTGGCTGTTCAATGGCAATGTAAGCTGTACCCAATCCCACCCAACAAAGCGCCTGATTTTGTAAATCGTTCAGCTTCTCCGATAGTTTTTGTCCACGTTCCAAATGACTAATTGGAGTTTCCATCTCTTCAGGAGTAATGGATTCTTGTTGTCTTGCCACCATCACTTCGCTATAACCGAGATTGGCTAAGGCATTCGCTTCTCCTTGCCGATCGCCTATTTGTCTGGCTAAAATCACGGCTCGCTGAGCATGGGATTCACTCTTCTCAAAATCCTTTTGATATACACTAATCCGACTCAAATGATTGAGATTAGCAATTTCACAGCGTTGATCGCCCACTTCCCGCGCAAGGTTGACCGCCTCTTGATGTAAAGCGATCGCCTGTTGCTGATTTCCACGCCATGCTTGCGAATAACCTAAAACCGTTAGAATTCGCGCCTTTTCCTGTGTATTTTCTGTCTCTTTAAGCGGTTGATCGAGATAGTTAATCGTCTCTCGGAAACTATCCCCCGAAAAAGACGCAAACACACCACCATATAACGGAAAGTTTTCGCGTTGAGCAAAGGTTCGTAAAGTCTGGAGGCTAATCCGAAAACAAATTTTCGCTAAAGCTTGGCGATCTCGATCGGCTAAATTCTGAGCATTGGCAAAGCCACTACTCAATTCACCCCAAATCATCGCAAAGGCGATAAAAGTAACCCCAGTCATGTGCATCCCTGCTTTAGCATCATAGGGCTGCTGGTCAAACCAATGCACCAAGCCATTCTGTAAATATCTCAATAAAATCGCCAGTTCCACCCAGTCACTAATATCGATGCTGCGTTGAGATAGGGCGATCGCCGTTGCCGATTGATTGAGAGCCTGAATAGCAAAGAGATCGCGTGGTAATGGACTCGTAATCTGTTGCGCCCAACTATGCCAAGGACCTTTGACTGTAGAGCGTTCAAATCCGACCTGTCTTTCTGTCTCGTATAACCAACTCACAAGGGAACCTTCTAACAAATCAAAGGAAGCCAAGCCACGATTTAAGCCGATCGCCAACTGTCGGATTGCAAAAGCTTCCGTATTATCCGCTAAGTTTTCAGCAGATTTTTGTAATAATTGGCTGAGATTCTGAATGTGTTGACGTTCAAAAACGGGCGTATGGTTAGGATCGAGAACTTGAATTAGGGCTGCTAACCGTTCTGAAGCTTCAGCATTGAGGATCGTTTGTAAACCGCGATCGCAGGTATCTTGAAGTTGATAATTTTTTTGCCACTGTTCCCATGCATCTTGAAGAATTTTAAGAGCGCGAAGTTTTTGAGTTGCTTTCGCCTGTTTGATTTCATCAGTTTGCGCCGCAAAATTTGCTTGAAGTAGCTCCGCTTGTTCTTCTAATGCTCGTTCAAATATTTCCCCAGTTCCCGACTCCAAACTATCACTGAGAATGCGATAAACATGTTCTTTAGATAATAATTTACCGTTCTCAATATTAATAATTATGCGCTCAACAAAAATGAGATAGCGCTCGCGGGTCGTTAGAGGTTTGCTTGGGGAGTCGGACATATGAGGCTTATTTTAGTTTTATTTATTGTCTACCAAGTATACCAAAGCCAAAATGTGGCAAAATCATAAAAAACATAAAAAATCAGTTGCGAACCTTAGAAATCATGATGCGTAGTCACTATTGCGGTCACCTCAATGCCGAACAGATCGGACAAACAGTTAGCTTGTGCGGTTGGATTGATCGCAGGCGGGATCATGGTGGCGTGATCTTTTTGGATTTGCGCGATCGCACAGGAATCTTGCAAATCGTCAGCGATCCTCAACGGACTCCGCTCTCCTATGACTTAGCAGGGGAAATGCGAAATGAGTATGTTGTGAAAATTATTGGGAAAGTTTCCAAGCGCCCAGATGAGTCGCTCAATCCGAAACTTGCTACAGGGGAAGTCGAAATTTATGCCGAATCGATTGAATTACTGAATGCAGTCACCAAGCCATTACCATTCCTGATTTCCGAAGCAGACACGATCAAAGAAGAATTGCGGTTTAAATATCGTTATCTCGACATGCGTGGCGATCGCCTATCCAGTAATCTCAAACTCCGCTTTCAAGTAATTAAATCCATTCGCCGCTTCCTTGAGGATGAATATGGATTTATGGAAGTGGAAACTCCAATTCTCTGTCGTTCCACCCCCGAAGGAGCTAGGGACTATCTCGTACCAAGTCGGGTTAATGCTGGTCAATGGTATGCATTGCCGCAGTCGCCACAGTTATTTAAGCAATTGTTGATGGTAGGCGGATGCGATCGCTATTATCAAATTGCCCGATGTTTCCGTGACGAAGATCTCCGTGCCGATCGCCAACCTGAATTTACGCAACTGGACATGGAAATGAGTTTCATGTCTCAAGAGGAAATTCTGGAATTGAATGAGAAGTTGATTCGCTATATCTTCAAAACCGTAAAAGGGATTGAATTGGGTGAATTTCCCCGTCTTACCTATGCCGAATCGATGGAGCGCTACGGATGCGATCGCCCTGATACCCGCTTTGGCATGGAACTGGTCAATGTTTCTGATTTGTTTGTCAATTCTGGATTTAAGGTATTTGCCAATACTGTCGCCAGTGGTGGCATCATCAAAGTTCTGCCTGTGATTGGAGGCGATGCTGCCATTTCTAACACACGCATCAAACCAGGTGGAGATTTAGCCAATCTGGTCGCTCAATACGGCGCGAAGGGGCTAGCCTTTATCCGCGTTCGTGAGGATGGTGTAATTGATACGATTGGCGCTCTCAAGGATAGCCTTACTGAAGAAGTTAAACAGGAATTACTCACCCGCACGGGTGCTGTTGCTGGCACAATCCTCTTGTTTGGAGCTGGGGAAAAGGCGATCGTGAATGAATCTCTCTATCGTTTGCGTTTAGCCCTCGGTCGTGAGTTGGGATTGATCGACGAAAACAAACTCAATTTTGTTTGGGTAACGGATTTTCCCATGTTTGAGTGGAATGCCGATGAGAAGCGTCTAGAAGCGCTCCATCACCCCTTCACTTCCCCACGTCCTCAAGATATCGCAGATGGTCAAGAGATTGGCGTAAATACGATCGCGCTCGCCTATGACATGGTGCTAAATGGTACAGAAATCGGCGGCGGTAGTATCCGTATTCATAAGCGTGATGTACAGGAGAAGGTATTCACAGCGATCGGGCTAACTCCAGAACAGGCTAAAGACAAATTTGGATTCTTGTTGGAAGCCTTTGAATATGGTACGCCGCCTCATGGTGGTCTAGCTTTTGGACTCGATCGCCTTGTGATGCTGATCTCTGGAGCCGACTCGATCCGCGATGTGATTGCTTTCCCAAAAACACAGCAAGCTCGCGATCTAATGACCGATGCGCCCTCAAGTGTGGATGATTCGCAGTTAAAGGAACTTCACGTTAAGTTGGCATTACCTCCTGCTAAAAGCTAAAAACAAGAAGAGCGCTTTGCGCTCTTTTTTGTAACTATGATTCATTTGCCTCAGGGCTAAGTAGTCGCATTGCCATAATTGCAAATAAAGCAGCAGCAATCGCTTTAAGTATTTTTGTTGGTAAAAATATTGAGATGCTATCACCAAGAAATACACCGATCGCACTTGCCATTAACAAAGCGAGGGCAGAACCGATAAACACAAATTTTGGTGCAGTCGAGCTTCCACTGATGCTTAAAGTTGCTAATTGGCTTTTGTCACCTAACTCTGACAAAAATATCGTGCCGAAGCTTAAAAACAATAATTGCCAGTCCATAATTTTCAGTCCGTAATCGCGGTAAGAATTTACGAGATATCTTGCTCAGTCAATTTAATCGATTTAAGCGATCGCTTCCCACAGGAGGCTGATTGAGAGTATGAGAAAACTTAAACCCGCTAGGGTATTTAACAAGTTTGGTGAAAAAGTTTTGGCTAGCCATTTACCAGCGATTACGCCCAATAAACTCGTTAAAACTAAAGCGATCGCTGCCCCTGTAAACACAATCCAAGGTTGATGAGATTGGGCGGCAATCACCAAGGTTGTTAGCTGCGTTTTATCACCGATTTCAGCCAAAAACACGGTAATAAAGGTGGTAGCAAATACTTGCCAATTCTGAGCCTTTGATTGAGTCTTTGGTATTGAATGTGGTTGTGATACCTCTTGAGAGTCTAATTCACGCTTTGTAAACATCATTTTTAGGCTTGTTTAAGATCGGTTCAACCATTTCATAATCGTTTCATAGTTTAACACGATACCCTGCTTTACGCTCTCATCAAAGCGCTATATCTAGAAAATTACGCTAATACCAAGACAAGAACCAACCACAAAATGTAAAGCTACCGCAATAAATCGACAGTTAAGTAGCAGGTCAGCCTGATCGTGATTGTCGCCAATGAACGTACATAATTTCCAAGCGATCGGCAAACTAACAAGTACTATAGCCGTCCAAATCGGGAAGCAGTTAAGCGCGATCGCAGCAATCACAATCGCATAGATCACTCCACAAAGCCAAGGCAAAAGTTGCGCCGATCGCTTGGTTCCTAAACGCACCACAGGCGATCGCTTTCCTGCGGCAAGATCATCGGCAACCTGATTGAAATGCGAGCAAAATAAAATCAAGCTGGTGATAATCCCCACAATAATCGCCGCAGCGATCGCGCCAACCGACCAAGACTTAGTCTGACTGTAATAGGCGGAGGAAACTCCCAAAGGACCAAAAGCAAAAAAACATAAAATTTCGCCCCAGCCTTGATATCCCAACCGAAAGGGAGGACCTTGATAGATATAGCCCAGAAAACAACAAATGGCGATCGCGCTGACAACCAAGAAATCTTGCTGTAGCCAAGAGATAGCAAATACGCCACCAATGCCGAGAAGTAAACAAATATTGGCGATCGCAAATATCACATTTTTTCGACCTGTCAAATGAACGACCGAATGCGCCTTGTTAACATCAATGCCTGTTTCAGCATCAAATACGTCATTACAGAGATTTTCCCACACTAAAATCAAAACTGCGGAAACTAAAAATATTAAGAATATACTCCAATTAATTGCGCTGTGATCGTGATAAGCCATCGCCGTACCTGTCGCGATCGGCACGATCGCCACACTATACATCGGAAACTTTATCGCCGCCATCCACAATTTGCGTGTATCGCGAGCTGGCTCTAGGGATGTCTCACGAGATGGATCTGGGGAATTAATGACACTTTCTACCATACAGACTGAAAATAGGCTAAAGAAATATTTAAAAAATAGACTAAAAAAATTGCGATCGCTTAAAGCTAATTTCAGTAGTTTAACGCGAATAAGGCTCAATTCTGAGTCTAGATGTCTTCTGGATTAATCCCCATAGCTTTAAGGTAATCAGCAAGTTTCTCCTTAGCCAGCCGCTCCTGCTCCTTAGCTTGCCGCTCCTGCTCTTTAGCTTGCCACATTGCCAAAATTGTTGATTCCGCAGCTAAAGCTTTTTCGTGATCGGTTAAATAGCGCTGCCCCGCTTCGTCATACCAAAATAGCCATTGCCGATCCCAGTTGGCATAATCTAAATTTTCATAACCGATCGCTAAGCCAATCTCAGGCAGCCATACAGGATTGCCATCCAGTAATTGATATTTTTGATTCACCAACTTATAAACTTCTAAGGGCTGGCGATCTTTAAACCTTCTTTGTTTTCCCGCTAAAGGATTGTAAATCACATAGTAAAGTGACCCAATACCTTCATAATCTTCTAGCTTTTTTTCGTATTCGCCATTGTATTTTTCCGATACAACTTCTAGCATCAAGATCGGTACAACATATTGTTCTTGCCATAGCACATAACTGAGACGACCGCGATCGCCTGTATTTCTCGGTACACCGATTACTAAAAATCCATCGGGGACAATGTGTGGCTTATGTGGCTCATAATGAATTGCCATATCCACACCAAAGAACCAATCTTGGCGATCGCCCCAAATACCTAACAAAATATTTAAGAGCAGATTGGGAATATAGTTTTGGAGTTCATTATCCACGGGGGTATCGTCGCTGTGGGGCAGTTCTTCGGCGGTAGGTAGGCGCTGTTGATCAGAAATTAAGACCATATATATCTCCGCTTGAGATTACTAATACCTTAGCAAAATCGAGAAACTCTAGCTATTTTGTCAAAAAATTAGTGGATTGTTAAGCTTTGCAAAGTAAGATAGAGATTATTAAGAAAAAATTTAAAAGTACAGGTATTAGAACAATATGCGCGTGGCGATCGCTGGAGGAGGGTTAGCAGGATTATCCTGTGCCAAGTATTTGGTAGATTTGGGACATCAGCCGATTTTGCTAGAGCGTAGTAACGTTCTCGGTGGACTAGTTGCGGCCTGGAAGGATGCAGATGGCGACTGGATCGAAACGGGGTTACATAACTTTTTCGGCGCTTATCCGAATATGTTGCAACTGATGGGTGAGCTAGACATCCTCGATCGCCTGCAATGGAAGCGCCATGCTTTAATTTTTAATCAACCTGAAAAGCCAGGGGTGCTGTCATGGTTTGATGTGCCTAATATTCCCGCTCCTTTCAATATCATCACCTCGATTCTTCGCAACAACGATATGCTGACTTGGAATCAAAAGATTCGGTTTGCGATCGGGCTAATCCCTGCGATCGTGCGCGGTGACGATTATGTTGTGTCGATGGACAAATACACCTTTGAGGAATGGCTAGAAATGCGTGGCATTGGTAAGGACATTACCACCGATATTTTTGTGGCTGTTTGTAAATCGCTCAAATTTATCGACCCCAATGTGATTTCGGCAACGATTCCCCTCCGCGCCCTCAATAAGTTTTTGCAACAAAAGGATGGCTCAAAAATTGCCTATCTCGATGGCGCACCCCCTGAACGTCTCTGTCAGCCGATCGTTGATTATGTAGTAGCGCGTGGTGGTGAAGTCCATACAGGTGTTGCTCTCAAGGAAATTTTTACTGATAAAGATGGCAATGTCGAAAAGTTAATTATTCAAGGTACAGACGGTTCATCCAGTCGAGAAATCTTTGCCGATGCCTATGTTTCCGCAATGTCAGTGGACGCATTTAAAAACTATATTCCTGAAAACTGGCAAGGCTTACCTTATTTTAAACAGCTAGATAATCTTGAAGGTGTACCTGTAATTAGTGTGCAGATCTGGTTTGATCGCAAACTTACAGATATTGATCACACCCTATTTTCGCGATCGCCACTTCTCAGCGTCTATTCTGATATGAGTAACTCATGCAAAGAATACGAAGATCCAGATAAATCAATGCTTGAATTGGTTTTTGCACCTGCTGCTGATTGGATTGATCGCCCTAATAGTGACATTGTCGAAGCAACTCTTAATGAACTTGCTAAACTATTTCCGCAGTATCTGCCTAGCCCTGCCAAAGTCTTAAAGTCCCATGTCGTCAAGACTCCGCGATCTATTTATACTGCTACTCCTGGGCGCGAGCAATTCCGTCCTAGTCAGGCGACACCGATCGCTAATTTCTTTCTTTCAGGAAGCTATACAGCACAACCCTTTTTTGGGAGTATGGAAGGGGCGGTACTTTCTGGTAAGCTAACAGCACAGGAAATCCATAAAGCAAGTTTAAACGCAAGTCAATCTTCTGGAAGTAAAGTCCTTGGTCGAACCTCTAACCAAAACCAGTCACATTCATCTGTCGTCAGTGCCTAAACCGATGGCAATTTGTCAGTCAGTAAATCTTGAGGAAGCCTACGAGATTTGTCGTTGCATCACGGCTAAGTATGCCAAGACCTTTTATCTTGGCACAATGCTGATGTCACAAGCAAAACGGCGAGCAACTTGGGCGATCTATGCTTGGTGTCGGCGTACCGATGAGCTTGTTGATGGGATGCAAGCTGATAGTACGGACGCGGAAACACTCTTTAACTGGGAAAAACAGTTGGAGGCTACATTTCGTGGTCATCCAGTTGATCCGTCGGATATTGCCTTAGCCGATACGATTAAGCATTACCCCATGCCAATTCAGCCTTTCAAAGACATGATTTCGGGGATGCGAATGGATCTCAAATACGATCGCTATCAGACTTTTGAGGATCTCCATTTATATTGCTATCGAGTTGCAGGGACAGTTGGTTTAATGTCGGCGGCGATTATGGGATTTGAGACGAAAGATCCCTCAATAATTGCTACAGCGACAGAAGCAGCGATCGCCTTGGGTATTGCCATGCAATTAACTAATATTTTGCGAGATATTGGCGAAGATGCCCAGCGTGGTCGTATTTATCTCCCCCTAGAAGATCTGCATTATTTTGACTATACCGAAAAAGATTTACTAAGCGGCACTGTTGATGAACGTTGGGTCGAGTTAATGCGCTTTCAAATTCAAAGGGCAAGAGAGTTTTATCAACATGCAGAAGATGGTGTTTCGGCATTATGTCGTGATGCTCGATGGCCAGTCTGGTCGTCTTTGATTTTATATCGCAACATTTTAAAAGCGATCGAAAGTAATAACTATGAAGTATTTATGCGTCGAGCCTTTGTACCGACTCCAAACAAAATGCTAGCTCTTCCTTGGGCTTGGCTAAAAGCACAGACATCCTAATAACACCAAAATAAAAAATGGCATAGCCATTTTTTATTTTAAAAGCATATGCTATATCACTCTTTGGTTTAGACCAATTTATTTGGCAAAGTTACAGTGTAAAATTTAGAACGATTTCTCAAGCTATCTATTTGCTTCAAAGAAACTGTTCCATTATATTTCTGTAAAACTTCTTGAACTTTGGCTAGTCCCATTTCCCTACTAGGTTGGTTTGCATTTTCTCCATCATTAATCAGGCTATAAACATCACTGACTATTGACAATATTTGCTTGTGTGAAAACAAAGCGTTTACCTCACCAATCGTTATAGCTATTCGACCATTTATTAATCTCGCGTGACACACAGCAATCCTAGACGGATTTAAAAAGTTAGATATGCGTGTCACTAAATTAGTAAACACATAGATAATGTCTTCACGATTACATTCAACAACCGACCGACTGCACTCTACGATGTCAAAAATTAGTCTGCTATCTTTTTCTTCAAATAACGGCAATGTTTCCAGATTCACTTGATTTAGAATGTCAGCAATTAATACTTTTTCTATTTTTGTTTCTGGATCATCTATTTCAGCATGACTTGATGTTTGAGCGTCCATAATGTTTTCGATCGCTATAGCAATTTGGGTGCTTTCAGTGATCATGACTTCAAAATTATTACTAATTTGCCGAACAGTTCTTTGAGAATCATCATCTTTACTATTCAATTTAGGGAAGATGACCCCATCAAGTTTGCCTTTCGTTAACTTAAGAAATCCCAGCAATGAGGTCATTGGTGTCCGCAGATTAATGGAAATTTCATTACGGATAGCTGTAGTATCGTAAGTATTGCTAATAGCTGAATGAAATGAGTCATCAGATGAATAATCGGAAGAATAACCAGACAAAATTGGAGAAACTGATTGCCAGATGATAACGATCATACCTAGAAATTGCATTTTGTCAGAACCAGTAGCACCTTCACAGAAAACATTAGATACCCTTGCCTTATACACATCTTGATAAGGAATCGAAAATTCAGTTACAGCTATTTCTTGATGCTTCCATCTTGTTGAATCAATTAGATTGCATATTTCTTCAGGAAATACATTGTCATACCTAGCACCAGTTGCATCAGCAATAGATATAGATAATATTTCGGCAAGATTCAAATTAATTTGTGAAACTAAATTATTGCGATCTAAAAATGCGATACCTTCGTTAGTACTATCCATCAAATTCTGTAATATTTCGTCAGATTGATTAACTTTCTGAGAGAATACATACTGAGATTCGATAAATTGATTATTTAGATACTTAAAGCGACTAAGCATATTATTGAATGCGATCGCTAATGCACCAATTTCATCTTGCTGTTTCACGGGAAATCTTGAATCAAGATTTCCTTCGGCGATCGCCAAAGCTACATCTGTCATCACAAAAACTGAATGGACTCTTTTGCGTACCATTAGGTAACAGATAATAGTCATAAATAGAACTAAGCCTGTACCAGTCAAAGCCATATCACGAAGCACTCGATTAGCAGGATCGAAAACAGTTTGCTGCTGTATTTCAGATACTAAGTCTATGTTTAAATCTTCAATAAAATCATAGCTTCCGAATACAAATTCACCCATATAGTTTTTGTATGCAGTCTTGTTGTCCTCACGATTCAAATCAGACTTTTTCAATACAAGATCAGCACCCAAATTATTAATTAATTCATTATCTGCTTTTATCCCCTGAAAGTCCTTGGAAATAATCAGATTTCTACCTTGAAATTTACTTATCAAATAAGTGTTGACACTAGCATTTAAATTTGATTGGTCAAGAGTCAAGCCGATAACTTGCTCAAATTTCATGCTCACTAAAACATTAGTTGATATGCTTCCATACTCATCAAATATCGGATTAACAAAAACAATGATTGGCTTACCATTTTTAATAGCCAAGCTAAAGGAGAGATTAGAACTATCCTTGGGTAGATTTTTCTTAGAGCTATTTGTATTTTCTAATTTAGTTATGGATTTATAGTATTCTTCACTGTCTGTACCAAGAAATTTGGCTGTACCTAACCCATCCACAGACAATAAAACCTTTTCGGAATTATCTAATACAAATATGGAATCAATTTTAGGGTTTTTCTCGGCAACATTTGTCAGCTTAAGCTTTAGATCGGCGATCGCCTTGGGGAACTCAACATTATCTGATTTGTTTTTAACTACACTTGCAATTTTTTGCCTGACATCGGATGCACTTGTAATTGCAAAAGATTCGTACTGACTTTCCAAAAGCCAATTTTGCAACTGTAATTTCTGCGCTGCTTTAACTGTGTTTATTTGATCAAATGTAGAGCTTTTTAAGGTGTCTTTATAATTTAGGTTAGCTAAATATATTATATAAATAGCCGTAATTTCTGAAAGCAGAAAAAAAGTCAAAACAATTTTATGCAATAAACTCTTATTTTGTTTCCCATCAAAAAATTTATAAAAAAAATCCATAAAGAGCCTCGATAACCTAAGTTAATTCCTAATATATTCAAAATCTAAAGTGACGTATAACAAATATTCTGATATTCCAAAAACATCTAATTTTCGATCAAATAAATATTTTGCTTCAACTGATATTTTGGATGTTTCAAGCCCTAGTGACCTTAGCTTAATAAAATAATAGAAATCCAAGGAGTTTGATTTACCCATGAACCAGAAAAATAATTTTTTTGAGTTTCACATGGGATTATACCTACTTGTTTAGAATTACATTAACCATTACATAATATTAACGAAAAAAACTAACACCTAAGGAAGAAAATCAAATCTTCATGATTTATTTTTTATATTTTTATAAGGACGGACAGACTATGACTTATCAAACCTATAAAAATATTTTTTAGTGATTTTTCGCAAAGACTCGTTCAACCACTTAGTAGATGCAAAAATCATCACTCGCAATTATAGACTGTATATTCGAGTTTTTGATATCTTTTCAGCACAAGTCATCTGATAAACATATAGTAAAGAAGCAAATACAATACTATTCTAATCATCTAAATTGTAAATCACAGAATTAGCGATCGCGAATAGCCATTTGACTCATATTAGTAAAGACAAAGATAACTTCGTGGACATTATAAACTATGAATAGATTAACCTTGGTTTACATAACACTTGCCGTCTACCCATTACTCGGCTACATTATGCGGTATATACTGCCCAAATATGCTGTGCATTATGCATATCAGTTTATCGTTTGGACAGCGACACCGATTCTTGTAATTACTTCAATTAGCGTTAAGGGAATAGTCAGTGAGTTATGGACAGTTCCCATAATTGCACTAACCGCCATTGTAATAGGGGCTGCTTTTTCATTGATTGCCATTGATCTTAACAGATTGAATGAACGAATACTTATGCTGTTAAGTGGCAGTATCAATAAATTGAACGTCTCATCCAATTCTAAAAATAAGCCTGATCCACAATATGTGACATGGGTTAACAATCTGAATTCGAGTTTTTTGATTGGAGGGATGCTAGGTAGCACTAGCTCTATTGCGTTTCCTATAATTATTTTAAGTTTAGCTTCAGATCAAATTCACTACTTTGTTTGGGCTGTAATCTTTGATATATGCAGTAGTTTTTTAATGTTGTGTTCTATTACAGTGATCGCGCATTTTATCCATAATCAGCCTGTAACATCGCAAACTTTTTTCAAACCAGTCAAAAATATTTCTTTAAATCCAATATTGTGGAGCTTTCTTATAGGTATTTTCCTCAGTAATTTTAACCTTCCTGATGAATTAAAAGATTTGCCCAATCAAACTAGAAATCTAATTATTCCCTTATGTTTAATTGCTATTGGTATGCAAATAAATTTGCCGATTACAGGGACTAAACGCAATCGATTATTGTCTTATATGCTGCAAAGTACACAAACAGGCAGTAACAGAAATAAAGAAAAACGAACTATGTATACGATTTTCAATGAATACTATTTGAATTCGAGATCGATTACACAGTGTGGTATCTGTTTGATCATTAAAATGATTGCAGTCCCTTTAGTTATTTCCGCATTTCTATTGTCTTTGCGTATTGATAATTTACCTATTTTGGTAATTATGCTTCAAGTTGCGATGCCGCCATTAATCATAAGTACTGATATCTCTAAAGAATATGAGCTATATCAAGATTTTAATGTGGCTGTAAATTCAATTGGTTGTATAGTTCTAGTCGCGATCGTGCCAATTTTATTGACTTTATTTAAGTCCCATTTAGGCTAGCTAGAAAATTGAAGCAGTGGTTGTAGTCCAGAGTAAGTTTTATTAATTAGGCTTAAGTATTTAAAATCAGTCTGGCAATTGTAAAGAACTTAGAACTGACCAGCGCTTGTCAACGGAAATATCTAGAGTTGAATTATTGGTATCTGTTAACTCAAGGACCGGCGCGTCAGGGGCGATCTTGGGATAGGGAATAGCCAAAATTAACTGCTCATACAACCATGTAGTTGGATCGAAATATCCGTTTGGAGATAAGGATTCAACTAAATCATCCGTTTCTATTTCTCTTTCTTTCGGATATTCACTCTCTGGTAGTGGTTCAGCTAGACCAATCATTTCTGAGGTGTCGATCGCTAAGCGATAGTTAAACTGGGCTAAGGTGCGATCGCAGGTCAAAGTGATAATCGTTGAAGCTTTGGCTGTGACCTCTAGAAACGCGCCGACATGATGTACGCTAATAAACCCTTGAACGGGGGTCAAAGTTTCCAGCCCTTCGATAAATTCTTTAAACTCGAATTCCTCAGTTGCCTCGACAGCTTTGGCGATTTGAGGTATGTATAGCTTTTCCATTAGATCTACACCAATTTAACAATTAAGTGACGATTTGGCTCACGCCCCTGACTGTAGGTTTCGATATCAGGAAATCCTTCCAAAAGTTGGTGGATATGACGGCGATCAGCGGATGACAATTGGTTAATGACAAATTCGCTTTGAGTATCTCTAACCTGTTGAACGGCTTGGTCGGCGATCGCCTGTAAGTCGTTTAGACGCTTGGAGCGATAGCCATTTAATTCGATTGTATAAAAGCTGTGTTGTTGATTATGCTCAGGATTATGATTAGTGCGATCGCTTAATTCTGCATGGTCATGACGATTGAGAAGTACATTAGCAAAATATTGCAATGAGTCAATTACCGCGCCGTCTTGACCGATCAATCTTTGAATCTGTTGCTCTTGTAAATTATCAGAATTGATTTCTAACCAATAATTTCTAGAGCTAGGATTAACTTCGTCTGGAGATGATTGAGTATGGCGAGCATTAACTGTTACTTGATAACCCATCAAGCCCACAAGCTCTTGCAGCCAATCTGCGCTTACTAAAGCATCTTCCATAAAACTGTACTTGCCTAATCAAATTTTTACTCAATACTAAACAAATTAAGCGATACTTTCGTACCGCCCAATTCGTTTAAGTTAGTTTTTTTTGGGTTTCTTTGAAGATTTGGGTTCAAAGGGCAAAGCCGATTTAGTCGGGGATTTACCATCTTTGTCTTTATCATCAACCACGGTTGTTGAACTTTTCTTTGACTCAGAAGCAGGTTTACTTGCATCAGATTTACCAGACGTAATCGTCTTTGCATCTGATTTGGAACTACCAGAAGATGAATTACCTGCGGAAACTGTGACTAGTTTTTGCAGGTTTTCGGGTAGAGGCTCTTTAGCAACGATGAAAGCTTGCAAAGTCTGGAAAATATTGGCAATCAGCATATACAGCATCACGCCTGATGGCAGAGGGAAGAACAAAAACATACCAGAGAAAATAATTGGTGTCAGTTTGTTCATTGTGTCCTGCTGAGAAGACTCAGGCGAAGGATTACTGGGCTTCGGCGTAGATCCGCTAGAAATGTTTTGGTTAGCATAAAGACTAATACCAAAACCTAGAACCATAATAATGATGTCCCAGTTAATGCTGCCATCCGCATTAGTAACACCAGTTTTGCCAAGCGCCTTAATGAATAGAAACCCTTTGTTGGAAGCTAAACCAGGTACAGTTGCTTGAACAGTGACATCACCAGCTTGTTTCGCAGTTACAGTACCGTCGGATGAGACTTCAACTAAATCTTGTCCTTTAATTACCTTCCATGTCGGATTCATTTCCACATCTGGATATTCAGCCGACAACGCTGCAAAATCCTGACCTTGGGATGTTTGCAAGACAATTTTAGACTGTTCACCGATCGCTAAACTCGTGCCATTTGTAGAGGTGGCGAGAACTGGAAAATGCACGCGATCGGCAAAGTAAACGTTTTGACTTGCGGTTGTGAAAGGCTGATGTAATTGAGGTTGAGCGTCTGCTGCTGGAGCCGCAATTTGAAAATTAACCGAATAATTAATGTCTGCAAAGGGCGATCCCCTTAGAGTGGCAAATAAAGCAAATAGAATTGGTAGTTGCACGATTGCGGGTAGGCAACCCGATAAAGGATTCCCAAATTCTTTGAAGTTGGCTGAGTTAACTTTGGCTAGCTCCTCCTGCTGCTTAGCGGGATCACTCTTGTAACGCTCTTGAACTTCTTTGATTCTTTGTTGCATCACAGGATTAGCAATTTTCATGCGCCGCATACTGCGAAGCTGATTAGCACTAACGGGAAATAATGCAAAACGTACAACCAACGTTAATGCAATAATTGCCAATCCATAGCTAGGTACAAGACCATAGAAAAAATCTAGGAAGGGCAACATTATGTTGTTGGAAAGAAAACCTACGCCGAAATCCATTTTCTACTTTACTATTGCTGGGTTTGCATCTAAATGATATTTAATCACTCGTCAAAATTAGGTGTGCTAAAGATTTAAACAAGATTTAAATCTGCTAGGGCGACACCCAAATATTTTATTAGGCTTTGCTACCGATCGCACCGCTTATGTCTTGCGCTTTGATGCTTAGCTTAGCTTCAATATATTCGTATGTTTCACGAAATTTCGGTAAAGACTTAAGCTCAAGTCGAGAGCCATCTTTGAGAGTCAATACCATATCGCCCCAAGCACCGAAACCACGGGGAACAATGACAATTTTGGCGATCTCGGAGTACACAATGTCAGTGCGATTTTGTCCTTGCCAACCACCTGTGACTGTGATGCGCCGATTGGTGATCCGATAACGCACCCAAAGCGCTCTTGCGATCGCACCAATTCCCAACGGAATTGTGATCACAAAAATACTCATCACCAAACTAATGATTAGATCGCCGATGTGAGGTGCGCCTTCGTAATAAACTTCCTCGTTAACCGCCATGCCAAACCTTCGCCTTTGCTAGTAACTTATGCAGATCGTCCCAAATTTCTTGGTAACTAGGAGTACTTTGAACAGGATTAACTGTTACAACAATTCGTAAACCCTGCTTTAATTGTGACAGAAGTTGTCTAAAAATGGCGCGAAGTTGACGCTTAAATCGATTACGGCTTACCGCCAACTTGCTAAATTTCTTGCTAACAACAATCCCAATCTTTGTATTCAAGGGATCGCTAAGATCGATCAGAACCCGCAAATTCATATATTTGCCCCTATAGCGATCGCCATTGGCATATATTTTTGCGAAGTCTTCTCGCCGCCGCAGACGATTTTGGTTAGGAAGCACTAAAGCTTATACAGTTGTTAAGCGAACCCGACCCCGACTACGACGCGCTCTGATCACTCGGCGACCTGTAGGGGTTTGCATTCTGGCACGAAATCCAGAGGTGCGTTTCTTTTTGCGGACACTACCGCGTAGAGTGCGTTTGGTCATAACTGTTACTTACTTACTGAGTTTCAAAAGGAGGTCATTTTTTCACAGGCTTCTGAGTATAGCACTTGTGTTTAGCCTATGCAAAGTTTTGATGAGAATCTGTATGACTCAATCCTTGAGTAATCGCACGAAACCTTCTTGCTCAAAATTCCTTGGCGTATGCCTCAAATAAACCTCGTCACTAATTTCTAGCATTGGTTGTTGACTCATAGCTCACTCCTATCTCTAAAATCTATTTGCAAAATTTATAATTTTTCGTCTTTATATTACGTATTTTTGGTAAAACAGCGATCGCTTGACACGAAAAAAAGCGATTTATCGTGGACTAATTCTGATAGCTAATAATTAAAGGTATTTTATGGAAACACAAGAACAGACCTTGGATGAACGGCAGGCAGATTGTAGGATTTGGGTACATGTGCTTCTGTGGTGGTTGCTTTTTCCATTTGGATCTATTTTAAGTGCTTACAAAATGCGTTACGCAATTCCAGTGTATGTAATGGTTGGAGGAATTTGCTTAGCCTTCCTTACTATGCCTAACGTGTCTAGTCGAGCTAGTCGACTAGGTTCTTTTGATGCTATTGAACATGCTCAAAAATATGCGGCGGTTACATGTGTTGTTGATGTAACACTTACGGTTAGAGAAATTCTTGAGTCAAGAAGAAGACTTAAGGCTTAAAGAAAAAGTAAGTAGTTTTAGCTTTTTTGGGAATAAATCTTATTCCCAAAAATCAATATTTAACATCGCGTCAATATTGCGGCTAAATTGCCATAAATCAGGAAATTTGAAATTGCGATATTCTTGGCGAGTATTTTTTAGCGCCGATCGCCATGCATTATCAAAAGTCTCTGCCCACATCGCTTTTAGACTTGGGGACTGTTCGAGTATGTCTTCAAGCTGAGATCGTTGTTCTCTGATTGTATTTTCCCAACCATTGAAGCAGTCTGGCATATTCACATAGAGCCGCTTGAGTAAATGCTCTAGCAAAGTTCTTAGCCTGCTTTTTAGTTCGCGCTTATCTCTACCCGCCAAACCTTCTAACTCCTCTACTAAGTTTTCAATATCAAGATTATGAAAATCGCCGCACTTTAACTTTGCGATCGCCTCTTCTAACCAAAGATTGAGATCGCGATCGTAGAGTGAGATTTTAGTCACTTTTGATGGAGTTTGGATCATTGATTTTCTCCCTTCACAGCAGAAATATATAGTGAATAAAGCCTGAACTTATTGCCAGAATCGAACATTTAGAAGTGAATCAATATCGCGGCTAAACTGCCATTTATCAGGAAAATTGGTGGTATCGTATTCAATTCTAATCACTTCTAATGCAGATTCTAATGATTGATCAAATGTGGATAACATAAGCCGTTTCAGGCTAGGAGATTGTCTAAGTATTATCTTAAGTTCATTGCGTTGGTTTGCAATTGTAACTTCCCATCCTCTGTAACATTCGGGCAAACCCACATAACAGCGCTTGAGTATATGTTCGATTAATCTTGTCAAACGAGACTCTAATTCGCGCCGATCTCTTCCAGCCAAACCTTCTAACTCCTCTACTAAGTTTTCAATATCAAGATTATGAAAATCGCCGCACTTTAATTGCGCGATCGCCTCTTCTAACCAAAGATTGAGATCGCGATCGTAGAGTGAGGTTTTAGAAGGTTTGGGTAAAGATTGAGTCATACTCAACAGATTAGCGAATGTACTCTTTTAAAACACTATTACGGTTAGGATGGCGTAATTTGCGGAGAGCTTTAGCTTCAATTTGGCGGATACGCTCACGAGTGACATTGAAGATTTGACCGATTTCTTCGAGGGTTTTCATGCGTCCATCGTCAAGTCCATAACGTAAACGTAAGACATCGCGCTCTCTGGGGCTAAGTGTCCCTAGTACACTTTCAAGATCTTCACGCAAAAGACTCTTGGCAACCTGATCATCGGGGGTTTCACCCTCGGATTCAATGAAGTCACCAAGGCGCGAATCTTCTTCTTTACCGATAGGTGTTTCGAGCGAGATGGGCAACTGGGCAGATTTGGCAATAAACCGCAGCTTTTCGATGGTCATCTCCATGCGGGTGGCAATTTCTTCTTCAGTTGGCTTGCGCCCCATTTCTTGGGAAAGTAACTTGGTAGTTTTCTTGATCCGTGAAATGGTTTCGTAAAGGTGAACTGGTAAGCGGATAGTACGAGATTGATCAGCGATCGCCCTAGTTATCGCTTGGCGAATCCACCAAGTTGCATAGGTGGAGAACTTGTAGCCCTTTTCATGGTCGAATTTTTCGGCAGCACGGATCAAACCTAAACTACCTTCTTGAATCAAGTCTTGGAAAGACAAACCTCGATTCATATACTTTTTGGCGATCGATACGACTAGACGGAGGTTGGACTGCACCATTTTGTCTTTGGCGCGGCGACCCGAATGGAGACGCTTACGAAACTCTCCAAGGGGCATCCCCATTTTGACAGCCCAATCAGATTCCCGAACATCATCAGGATGACAATCAACTTCCGTGGCAATTTCTTCCCGCTTTAGCTCTAACTCTAGCAAATCAGCGATTTTTCTGGCTAACTCAATTTCTTCATCGGCTCTGAGTAAGCGAATGCGACCAATTTCTTGGAGATAGAGGCGAATCGAGTCTTCGGTAAAATGCTTTTTCTTGGTCTGGCTAGCTCTTTTTTTCGTCCCCTTGGCTTTGCCAACTTTATCAGGATCATCATCACTGTCAGGGTCTTCATCTGAGTCATCGATTAAATCGAGATCATCATCTAAATCGTCGAGGTCATCTTCGATTTCTTCAAGATTTGGACTAAGTTTGCCAATTGGCAACTTAATTTCAATAGGTAGGTCGATGGCTGCTTTGCTCATGCCAGATTCCTCAGATCCGTACTCTTCTCTAAAACTTTATCTGCGGGGAATTACACCTAGACGATTGTAGCTTGACAAACTCAAAAATGGTGGTTTGCAATACCTAACAATCACACAATGGATCATTAAATGACTATCGCACGAGCTAATTCAGGATCAATACCAGTTTGAAACTTGGTATTAAATTGTGTAATTCCAAACTTATACATTTATAGCTTAACGATTTTGGGTTTAAATTGCGAAATTTTTTTTGGGAATATAACTTTTTCGCTACTATGGTCATTCAATAGACGCATTTATTAAGTATTATTAAATATTATTAAATATCGATTATGTTTAAACTTAATAAAATATCTCTAGCTTCAGTTGGGTTGTACGTAGGCGGAATTTTGTTTGTAGTTGGTTTTTTAGCCTACGCCAAGGGGAATTCGACCTTAAATCTTGTGGGATTTTTCTATGGGTTTCCTATTTTACTCGGTGGGTTTGCGTTCAAGTCTTCGGAAGTAACGCCAATTCCTGTCATTGTTCCTGAATCAGCTTCTGTTGTGGCTGTACGCATGGTAGCTGAAACTCCGACCCAAAAGCAATTACGCAAGGATGTTACTCGTTATCGATATGGGATTAAGGCGCATTTGGATGAGATTTTAGAGAAGTTAGGAATGAGTCCAACTGACGAAGAACGACCTTTATTAGTTGGTATCTATGAAGAATTATCTCAAGATGAAGATACCAAAGGTGAATATAGTTTGGTGTTACGCTTTCGTTCTCCTCTGATGAGTTTTGAATTTTGGCAAGAAAAGCAGGATAAATTAACGCGATTTTTTGGTCCTGGGATCGTTGCTGTGGTCGCTGAATTAGAAAATAAGGAAGTGGATTTGCGTTTGATTTCACAAAATGTTGCAGTTGGCGATTAATAATTACGAATTAGGAATTACGAATTACGAATTATTAATCTAATGTCTTTAGTTTCTCTCGCAGCTTTGGTTGCAGGTGCAAGGTCGGGGAGATTGGTTAGTTTCCCCACTGACACTGTGCCTGCTTTAGCCGTGCGCCCCGATCGCAGTGGCGATATTTTTATGCTTAAGGAGCGATCACCTGGTAAGCCATTGATCTTGATGGCGAGTAGTTGGCAAGAATTTCTGCCTTTTATAGATGTAGAAAACCCTGCTCTCGTAACTTGGAAAGAAACAGCTTCTAAATATTTTGCTGGGGCAGTAACTTTGGTCTTACCTGCTAGTGATCTCGGTTGTCAGTTAAATCAAGGTTTTACGACTCTTGGTATACGCATTCCTGATAGTAAAACGGCGATCACGATTTTGCAGCAAACTGGGGCGATGCTGACCACGAGTGCCAACAAAAGCAATCAACCGCCGTTACGCAAAATGACTGAAATTAATGAATCTTTCCCCAATGTATTGACGTTGGGTGATGCGATCGATATTAATGAATTATCAGGGAGTGGGCTGCCCTCAACTGTCGTGGAATGGACGGCAGATAATTGGATAGTCCGCCGCCAAGGTGCGGTAAAGTTTTAAAAAAGAGGCGCAAAGCGCCTTTTTTTGTTAATTCATAGGACTTACGCTATTCTAAGGTAGGGGCAATTCATAAATTGCCCCTACCTTTGGTTATTTTGAGTAAGTCCTAAGCTTGCCAATCTCTGGAGAATTGCTCGATTTGAACAGAGGTTAGTGATTTTTCTAACCACTGCAAAGCGGTCAATTGGTCGGGAAAATCATAGTCTGCATAATCTTGGAATACATCGACTAAAGAAATGGCGATCGCATTTTGCTTAGAAGCTACAGTCCAACGTTGAAAAAACTGTTGCATTGTCTGATCGGGAATAGCGGCTTGTAAATTTTCTAGAGCCGTTACTTGCTTGGGATATGTAGCCCGATCAAAAACCTTGACGGCCTCAGTCAAGCTAATCAACTGAAGAATATTGGTTGCTGTGACAACAGGTTGTGGTTCTGGTTCTGGCTTGAATGGTGTACCAACAACAGTGGGGATGCCGCCACCTGCGTTGAGATTTGCCCAATCTTGGCGAAATTTATCAAGGGTTTGGGGCAGAAGTTGGTTTTGTAGCCATCTTAGTGCCAGATTTTGATTTGACATTTGAGCAGCATTGTAACTACTAAATGCATCGGATAAAGATGAGGAAACCTGACCAGATGCAGTTTGCCAACGTTCAAAAAATTGTTGCAGTACATCTGCTGCGATCCCCGCTTGTAAGTTATTGATCGCTGTGGTTTGGTTAGACAACCTAGCACGGCTATAGCTATTGGCAGCATCGACTAGACTGATTGCACTTGCGGGAATTGAAGATGTGGTATTTGTGCTGCTGCTAAAAGATGTGCTACTAGAAGATGTGCTGCCAGAAGATGTGGTGCTGGAAGAAGATGTAGTACTAGATGTCGTTGTACCAGTCGGTGTGGGAACAAAGATAGAAGAAGGTGTTGCCATTGGTATAGATGTTGTTGGAGTGATGGGGTTTACGGGAGTTGATGTTGGTGGACTACCAATATCAACTGTCAGTACTGGTATGGGTGTTACTGGTATCGGTGTTACTGGGGTTTGAATTACCGATGGTTGCGGTGTAACATCAGCGATCGCGGGTGCTTGTAACTTTTGCCAAGTTTTTTCACCCACCTTGCCATCAACGGTCAAGCCATTAGCTCTTTGAAAAGCAGCGATCGCATCCCTTGTTCCCGCACCAAAATCACCATCAAGGCGACCTTGGTAATAGCCCTTTGCCTTGAGCAGTTGTTGAGCCTGAGTAACGGCTGCTCCTTTAGATCCAGGGAGTAATGTTGGTAAAGCATTAACCGATGTTGTAACTGATGTTGGATTTGTCGCAGGTTTACTAGCAGCACGGAGAGCCGCCCAACTAGAATTTCCGACGATGCCATCGGCTAACAGCCCATTATCTTTTTGAAACTTTAGAACTGCATTTAATGTTCCTTGCCCAAAGTCGCCATCAATCTTGCCCGTATAAAATCCTTTATTTTGGAGGAGTTGCTGTAACTCGGAGACAGCATTACCCTTACTACCTTGTCTTAATATCGAGTCCATAGGTTCGCCCAATTGTTCAAATTTATTTCCAGTGAACAATCTTGGTTCGTGGCTTAGTCACGCATCAAGATTATTTGTTTAAAAATAGAGTACACGAGCATCTAGCCCTTGCGATCGCAAGAAATGTCTTAAAGACTCGGCAGCATCGCGATTAGTATAGCCGCCAGCATAAATATAGTCACCACGATAGGACTTAGCGACAAAGGCGTTAGGAATTAACCGTCTTACTTGTGCTAAAGCTCCCTCACCTCCCGCACTCATGGGAATAGCCGTAACATAGCGATATTGTGCCGAATTTTCAATATTTGAAATGTTATTAGGGAGATAACTCGGTAATGTTACATAGGATGAAGTATTAGAGGATTGACTAATCGGTTGATAGGTTTGCTGAGCCGCTAATCCACGCCGTTGTAATTCTCGTGTTACAAAATCTGCGGTTTGAGCATCAAATGAACCTGCCACGATCGCTGTTCGTCCGTTTACTAACGAGACCACTGGGTTAGTAACCACTTGTCTTGCTACATCTAAGGTCACAGGATTATTGCCTGCCATATAGACAGTAATGTTACCCGATTGAGCGCGAACCACTGACAGGGTCAAATTCCAAAAGCCAAAACTGGCGATCGCTAAAATGATAGTCTGCTTGGCAGATTTCTTTATCCAATCGATGCTCATCGTTTTTAGACCTTTAAACTTAAAGCGACTGCTTGGGCATTTGCTTACGAACTTAAACTAAATTCTAACCTAAAGTAGGAAAAAGCTCGAAGCAGTCAGCTTGGTTATAAATTCCAGCCTTTAGCTAATAAATTTACAGAAATTGACTCGTGCCACTGCTCTAGCAATCCACCAAATTCTTCTGTATGCAGACCTTTGCACCACAACATCAATGCATCTTCGCCTGTCATTTCATAATAATTTGGTCTACGACCAATTTCTTTAAAGCCAAATTTTTCATATAAGGCGATCGCAATATAATTAGAGGCTCTTACTTCTAATGTTGCCCATTCTAGTCGGCGATCGCGGGCTTTTTTAAGTAAACCCCAAATGAGCGATTTACCAAAGCCTTGACCTTGATATTCGGGTCGCACTGCCAAAACCGTAATATGTGCTTCTTCAAGGATTCCCCACAGACAGCCAAAACCGAGTAGTTCATGATTTTCGGTGGTTAAGCCTAATACACAGCTACTAGGATTATCAATTTCACGCTGATAAGCCTCCAAACTCCAAAAATCACCAAGACAAGCACAATCGATCGCCCGTAGCTGCGATAAAAATTTTTGATCAATCTCACTTAGATAAATTCGAGTTGATAGGGTCATGTGTTGTAATTAGCTTAAAGATCCAAATTTTCATTGCTAAGGCGAATCATTACCACTGAAAATCTCGATCTTATTAAATCGCATTAAATCGCAAAATCATTATCAATCAATGTTAGAACTTTTGCCAATTGTATATCTCAGCGTGGTTAGCTTTTTTGCTTGGATTGTTAGCACTTTAGCTGGTGGCGGCAGTCCTTTCATTTTAATTCCATTAGTTACCTTACTCATGGGAGCCGCATCCGTGCCGCCCGTAATTACAATCGGCATGTTTTTTGGTAATGCTCATCGAGTTTTCTTGTTTTGGCGAGAGATTGACTGGGTTCTAACCGCTTGGTATGCACCTGGGGCGATCGCTGGGGCAATCTTGGGCGCATATACCTTTACGCAAATTCATCTAGATTGGCTGCAATTAGTTATCGGTGTTTTTCTAATTGTGAGTGCATTTTTGTTTGAGCTTGAAAAAAAACCTGCGAAATCAGACGACAAATTGGCGGAAGAATTAATTCCTGAAGATGTAAAACCTAAATTTCAACTAAAAGCATGGTATATCATGCCTGCGGGATTTCTGAAAGCCTATGTATCGGGATTAGTCGGCACAACGGGTCCTGTGTTAAATCCTTTTTATCTCCGTTACGGTTTAGTCAAAGAAAAAATGATTGCCACTAAGGCAACCCACATGACGATTATTCACATAGTCAAAATCATCACCTATGGAGCCTTTGCCGCTATGTCAAAGGAGCAGATCGTTGCAGGTTTAGCGATCGGGCTTGCCGCTATCCCCGCCAATTTAGTTGGCAAATATATCCTCAGTCGGATGAGTCCCGATCAATTTCGTCAGATTGTCCTCGCATTTATGGGTGTGGGCGGTCTATGGATGCTCTGGGGACAAAGAGATTTGTTTATGAATTTGCTTTAGTCTGCCTTTATTTATGGATAAGGAAGAATCTCATAGTGAAACCGCTAAACTGTAAAAATGTTCTAAGCTAATTTCTGGCGCATAGGAGTAACAAGGTCATGACTGCACAACTATTAGTACCCAGCTTATCGCCTAATCAGGAATTGCTAAATCCAGAGATGCCCCATGCAATGCAATTTACGGTTGAGCAATTTCAACTGATGTATGAGCGCGGTGTGTTTGTAGATAGCGATCGCTATGAATTAATTAACGGAGAAATTATTGCGATGTCACCAATTGGGCTAAAACACGCCGTTTCTGTAGGGCGATTTTCTAAAAAACTTGAGTCAAAGCTAAGAGATCAAGTCATTGTCTGGTCGCAGAACCCTATCGATCTCGCTAACAAGTCACAACCACAGCCAGATATTGCGGTTTTGAAATATCGTGATGATTTTTATGAAGAGGCTTTGCCAACGCCTGCGGATATTTTGTTAATTATTGAAGTTGCTGATAGCTCCCTTGAATACGATCGCGATGTGAAGTCAAAGCTCTATGGTGTCGCAGGGATTCCGCAGATGTGGCTATTTGATGTCAATACGAAAACGGTTACGGGTTTTTCGCAACCATCGGAGTTAGGCTATAAGCAAACTTGTCTTTATACTCAAGGCGATCGCCTCTCCATACTTGCCTTTGATGATGTGGTGTTTGAGTGGCAGGAATTATTTTGATTACGCTCTAGTTAAAGATATTTTGAGTCAATTGGTTACTAACTAGCAATTAATAGCTCAACGGGGTCATAGCGTAAAACCATGAGATTTTCTAATTTCACAGCTAGCATTGCATAGGCTTGTCCATATAGGTCGGCAAACTCAACCTCATAGGCTTCACCATTACCTAATATCTCGATCACAGTACCTACTTGTCCCTGTCTCAATAAAATCGGCTTGCCTGTTAAAAACTGCTTTGATCGGATATCGGTTTTGAGGGCAACCATTTCATGTTCATGCAATTTTGTTTTTTCCATGAATGAACCTCTTTAATTACGGATAGGATAGGTGCTGGTTAGTCTTGGATATGTTTCACCATGACGCACGATCCAAGCACTCAAGATTAAGGATTTGCCAAGATCTGTTTCTAATTCAAATATGATAACGTAGCGATCACCGTATTCGTTGGATCGCTAGGATTTCTCGAACAACAGGCGATCGCCTCAGAATTAGCAAAGCTACTACTTTTTGAATGGTGAGTGATGTTTGTGCCAATGTTGAGCGATATCCAGACGGCGACAGAGCCATACGCGATCGCGAGTTTGGACATAATCTAAAAATCTTGCCAGCGCCGCCGCTCGCCCTGGTCTGCCCACTAAGCGACAATGCAAACCAATGCTCATCATTTTCGGCGATGTCTCACCCTCGGCATACAGAACATCAAAGGCATCACGCAAATAAGCAAAAAACTGATCACCCGAATTAAACCCCTGTGCTGTGGCAAAACGCATATCGTTATTGTCAAGGGTATAAGGAATAATCAAATGGGGCTTGCCATATTCATAATTCCAATAGGGCAGATCGTCGGCATAACTATCGGAATCATAGAGAAAACCACCTTCTTCAACCACCAAGCGGCGAGAATGGGGACTAGTGCGCCCCGTATACCATCCACGCGGACGATCGCCTGTAACTTGAGTATGAATGGCGATCGCTTTTTGTAAATGTTCTCGTTCTTGTTCAGGCGAAAAATATTTGTAATCAATCCAGCGATAGCCATGACTCGCTATTTCCCAATCCGCCTCCAGCATCGCGGCGACCGCATCGGGATTGCGTTCCAGAGCCATCGCGATCCCATAAACAGTCACAGGAATATCGCGATCGGTAAACATCCGATACAAGCGCCAAAATCCTGATCGACTTCCATATTCATAGCAAGATTCCATATTCATATGTCGCAGTCCATCAATGGGAGCCGCGCCAACAATTTCCGACAAAAAGGTTTCCGAAGTACTGTCACCATGCAAAATACAGGTTTCACCACCTTCTTCATAATTGATCACAAACTGGACAGCAACTCTAGCATTATCTTTCCATTTAGGATCGGGAGTAGTTCTCCCATAGCCGATCAAGTCTCTAGGATAATTCATGGTAATTGGTAATAGATAATTGGTGGTCAGTTTTTAAAAATTCGTAATTCGTAATTATTTTTTACTTCCCAAAAGTCTCCATCGGGCAATTTCAATAATCTCAGCGATCGCCTGTTTTTGTTCAGTTGCGAGAGAATTTAAAAGTCTCTGCTCGAAAGCAGAGAGAATACTCTCCTTAGTGTGATTGCGAACGGCGATGATAAATGGGAAAGAGAACTTCTGTTTATAATCATCATTGAGTTGTTGGAAGCGATCGTATTCTGCTGCTGAAAGTTGATCTAAACCAACGGTAGATTGCTCTTTTACCGAAGCTTCAGCCATTTTAAACTTACTACCAAGATCGGGATGGGCGCAAATCAATTTTAGTTGATCAGCTTCGCTCATTTTGTAAACGATCGCTGCCATGACTTGATGCAACTCTGATAGATCGACAAAGGGACGTGCCAACCATGCTTGGGTTGCTATTTCGGGAGTATGTTCAAAAATAGCGCCAAGGGCTTCGGTAAATTCCACCTGACTCATTTGATTGAGATTAGCGATATTCAATGTAATGGACCTCCACTGATAATTTTAGCGATCGCATTAGTCACAGCTAAGGGATCTTCTTGATCAAGTTGGTCATACCATTTTTGGGAGACTTCAGGATCTTTGCCATGAATGGTTTCGGCACGACTACGTGCTTTGTTGACAATTTCCGTAGTGCGGACTTTGCGCTCTTTTTCGTAGCGTAGCAGGGCATCAGGAACGCTCAAATTAGTGGATACCAGATAATTTGCCAAGACTAAACCATCTTCCATTGCTTGACATCCGCCTTGACCGAGATCGGGACAGGTAGCATGGGCGGAATCACCGATTAAAGCCACTCGACCTTTTACCATTTGGGAAATCGGACCAACATCATGGATATCGACCCGCGCAACGGTTTCAGGATCGAGGCGATCAATTAGTAACTGCACAGGTTCTGCCCAACCTTGAAAATGTTCTTTCAATTCTGTGCGATAATTAGCGCGATCGCTAGTTGTTCCTTTCGCTAATGGCACATCAAAAAAGAAGTAGAAGCGATCGCCTGCTACGGGCATTAATGAAGCGCGTTTATGCTCACCCACATAAATCGCCCACATATCCGCAGGCGCAAGATCATCGGTCATGGGAACTAATCCATTCCAATTCACATAGCCGCCATATTGGGGTTCTATCTTTTCACCGAGAATATATTCTCTTAAAATCGAATGGACTCCATCCGCCGCGACTAATAAATCACCTGTAGCAATGCTCCCATCTTCAAATTTTGCGGTGACATCGCGATCGCTTTCCTCTACCCCAATACATTTTGCGCCAAGGGTCAATTTGCCCCCCGAAGCCTGAAACGCATCTAGGAGAAGGTTTTGTAAGTCGCATCTTGCTACGGGATAGGGACGCTGACCGACAGCGGCGATTAAAGGTTGGAGCGAAATTTCATTGAGTAAATTTCCTGATAAATGGCGATATTCCATGCGATCCATTTGTCCGCCGATCGCTGCCATTTTGTCACCTAAGCCAAGACGATTGAGAACCTTAACGCCATTTGACCAGAGCGAAATTCCTGCACCCACAGGGCGCAACTCGCGAACGCGATCGTAAACTTCGACATCATAACCAGCCTGTCGTAGCGCTATTCCCGCCGTAAGTCCGCCAATACCTGCACCAATTACTATCGCTTTTAAGCCGTACATTACTATAAATCCCAAAAAACTGTATACAGTATACAGAGACTCATTTTTTTGTTGTATATCAAGTAACACAATTACAGATTAATCTAAGTAAGAGATAAAGAAATTAGCTAGGAATAAATATATGAACTTGGCAGAAAATCTCACCGATGTAATCCAAAAAACTCGTACTGCCGCGATCCCGTTGGCAAGATTGTCACAGTCCGTAAAAAATGACGCATTAGAAGCCATTGCGATCGCTTTAGAGCAGAATGCAGAAGTAATCTTGACTGCTAATCAACAAGATGTCACAGCCGCTATTGCCGCTCAATTACCCAGCCCCTTGATTGCTCGCTTGAAGCTGGATGCAAACAAACTCAAAAGTATGGTCGCAGGTGTGCGCGATGTGATCCGTCTTGATGATCCCATCGGCGATCGCCAGATTCATCGTGAGTTAGATTCTGGTTTAATTTTGGAGCGCTTTTCCTGTCCATTAGGTGTAATTGGGGTGATTTTTGAAGCGCGTCCCGATGCGGTGACTCAAATTGCTGCACTAGGAATTAAATCTGGCAATGGTGTGATCCTCAAAGGTGGTAGTGAAGCTGTGCATTCCTGCGAAGCGATCGCTAAGGTAATGCATGATGCGCTCGATTATCTTTATCAAAAAAAACAGAAAGAAAGTCAGAACAAAATTCAAGCAGTCTCGCCAAATGTAGTGCAGTTACTTACCACTCGTGCGGAAACTCTAGCAATTTTAAAAATGGATAAATTGATTGATTTGATTATTCCTAGAGGCTCCAATCAATTTGTGCACTATATCCAAGAGAATACGCATATTCCTGTCCTCGGTCATGCCGATGGCGTATGTCACCTATATGTCGATGTCGCGGCGAATATCGATAAAGCGATCGCCATTGCTGTGGATAGCAAAACTCAATATCCTGCTGCTTGTAATGCGATCGAGACTTTGTTAGTACATAGCGCGATCGCTTCAGAATTTTTGCCTTTAGTTGCAGTTGCTCTGCGAGAGCGGGGCGTGAAATTACTCGGATGCGATCGCACTCAAAAAGTGATTGATGTTTTCCCTGCCACGGATGAAGATTGGTCAACGGAATATTGCGATTTGATTTTGTCGATTAAGGTGATTGACTCCTTGGAAGAGGCGATCGCCCATATCACTACTTACGGCTCGAAACATACTGAGGCGATCGTTACCGAGAATCAAGCGATCGCTGATATCTTTACGAGCGATATTGATGCTGCGGGTGTGTATCACAACTGTTCGACCAGATTTGCGGATGGATTTCGTTATGGATTTGGTGCGGAAGTTGGGATTAGTACTAATAAAATGCCTCCACGCGGTCCTGTTGGCTTAGAAGGGCTTGTCACCTATAAGTATCGTCTTGTCGGCGATGGACATATTGTTGCCGATTATGTGGGTGCAAGTGCTAAGGCTTTCACGCATCAGGATTTATAGACAAAGAGGGTTGTAGTACATAGCGCTGCAACCCTCTTTTGTGTTTTTGTAGATCTGTAAGTAGCTGGTTGCAATTAAATTAAATATAAGATTTTGTGGGATGGGCATCTTGCCCGTCAACAGGCTAGAAGCCTGTTCCACTATCTAACAATTAATTAAGCCTACTTACTTATCAATGTTTAGATTGGGCAATGAAATAAATGCGATCGCTTAATTGTCTGAGTAACTGTGCGATATCACCATCGGTAGATTGTAATTGAGCCACCTTTTCACAGCTATACATCACCGTCGTATGGTCTTTACCGCCAACAGCTTCACCGATTTTGGGTAGGCTGAGATTTGTATGCTGACGCATCAAATACATCACATACTGACGAGCTTGACTAATCTCTCGCCGCCGCGAACTTCCTAATAAATCCGCAAGATCAATATTTAAGGTTTCTGTAACTACCCGTAAAACCATTTCTGCTGATACTTCCACTGGCTCTTTCGGTGGATTAAGAACTGGCGCAACATTTTCGACAGTCATTGGCAAGCCAGAAATCGAGATATAAGCCACGGTTCTTACTAAAGCGCCTTCCAGTTCACGAATATTTGAGGTGTAGCTGGCGGCAATGTAATGCAGTACGTCTGTCGGAATTTTGAGATTGTCGTATTCGGCTTTCTTTTGCAAAATCGCCATGCGTGTCTCTAGATCAGGAACTTGGATATCAGCAATCAATCCCATCGAAAACCGCGAACAAAGTCTTTCTTGCAAACGGGGAATCTGGGCGGGGGGGCGATCGCTTGCTAGTACAATTTGCTTGCCCGACTCATAGAGGGTATTAAAGGTATGGAAAAACTCCTCTTGGGTATATTCTTTGCCCTCAATGAACTGAATATCGTCAACGATTAACATATCGATCGCTCGATAGAGATCACGGAAACCCTGCATACTATCTTTGCGAATCGCCGAAATCAGATCATTGGTAAACTGCTCCGTGGACACATAGGCAATTCTCGCAGTGGGATCGATTTCCAGACGGTAATGGGCGATCGCTTGCATCAGATGCGTTTTGCCTAAGCCCACACCACCGCATAAAAACAAAGGGTTAAATTCACGCCCTGGGGCTTCTGACACCGCTAGTGCCGCCGCATGAGCCATGCGATTGGTAGAACCAACGACAAATCTATTGAAATTATATTTGTGGTTAAGATTAATGGGACGCGATGATTGGATATTGTTTTCTGCTGCTGGACTGCTTTGATTGTTGGTGATCTCCGATTTTGGGATCGCGGCGGACATCGCTTGCACTGCTTCGGCAGCAATCGCCGTTTCCAGCATCCCATCTTGACTACCTGTTACCTGTTGTTGTTCAGGCTGACCAGTCGGTGGTTCAGCAGTAGGAGCCGCAACAATATAAACTTCAACGGGATAGCCTAAAATTTCGGTGACAGCATCGGTAATATTCTGAAAATAATATTTATGCAGCCAATTTTTGGCAAAATCTGAGGGCGTGCGAATCGTCAAGCGATCCGCCGTAAGCTGATCAGCCACAACAGTCTTGATCCATCCTTCGTAGGTCGGACGGCTAAGCTGGCTTTCAAGTAGTGCGAGGACTTGATTCCAGAGTGTTTCTAGGGAAATATCAACAGACATTGATTGGTTGTGGTCAAGAGGGCTAACGGCGAATTACGATCTTATCGCGTCAACTAAAATTTTGGAGGATTACTTAAGTGAACTTTCTATGGCACCAAAATATAAAATCTAAATCTGACGCTAAACCACGAATAGCTATCACTATAGGTGATCCCGCAGGGATAGGTACAGAAATTATTCTGAAAGCTTTTGCTGATGACGCTTTGTTAGCCTTAGATGCTGAATTTACGATTTTTGGCGATCGCCGATATCTGGATGAAACTTATAATTTGTTAGGAAATCATTGCCATCTCATCGATCCCGATCGCTTAAAAATTATTGATATTCTGACTAACCAAGAAATTTCTCTGGGAATTGGTAATGGGGCAAGTGGGGCAGCTAGTTTTGCTTATCTTGAGGCAGCGATCGCCCAAACTCTCGCAGGGCATTTTGAGGCGATCGTCACTGCGCCTATTGCTAAATCAGCATGGAAACAGGCGGGGCATGACTATGCAGGACAAACGGAGCTACTTGCCGAGCGCAGTCAAGTTGATGATTTTGGGATGTTGTTTGTTGGTAAATCACCACATACAGACTGGGTATTGCGAGCTTTACTAGCGACAGTGCATATTCCTTTGAGCAAAGTTACCGAAAAACTCACCCCAGCGCTAATTGAGCAGAAATTAGAATTATTGCGCCGATCGCTATTACAGGATTTCGGCATTAGTAATCCCACGATCGCGATCGCAGGTATTAATCCCCATAGCGGTGAACAGGGACAATTAGGCGGTGAAGAACGCGACTGGTTACAGCCCTTAATCGATCGCTATCGTCAACAGCATCCCCATGTCAAAATTACCAACCCCATTCCCCCTGATACCATGTGGATCAATCCCGCTAAAGCATGGAGCGATCGCGATCGGGTTACGCTTGGACATGATTCTTATTTGGCGATGTATCACGATCAAGGTTTAATTCCCGTAAAACTTTTAGCCTTTGATCGCGCTGTAAATACAACGATTGGGTTGCCATTTGTGCGAACATCCCCCGATCATGGCACTGCCTTTGATATTGCTGGCAAAGGTATTGCCGATCCTGCCAGTATGATCGAGGCGATTAAATTAGCGATCGAACTTGCCAAAATCAGACAAGGAACTCCATCTACTCAACTCCTGTGATGCGGCAATAGATTTCTGAAAGGGGAACTTCCTTGATTGGCTTTGGCTTACGTTTTAATACGGGACTGATCGGGATCGAACCGATGACCTAGCGCTTAGGAGGCGGTAAACCATCGGTTCAAATCCCGCTAGTCCCGTTGGTTTCAGAGAAGACACTTTTTGACAGTGACCGAAATTGTGACCGCTTTGAAGTACTATTTGGTACTGTTTCGTATCATCTTGTCAGTTTCCCTGATTCCCTGATAGCTGGTTTGGTGTTCCAATATTCGACGATCGCTTCAACATTGAAGAAATATTGGGCTTTCCTGTCACCTTTTTTTCGACGGTCTTGATAATGCACCCCGTGTTTAAGTTCGGGGACATAACGTTTCAATGTCCGTTTGGTGACTTGCAACATTTCGGCGGCTTCACCGAGGGGGAAATATTTCTTTTCTGCCATAGGTTTAGTGGTGAAGTCTTTCAAATTGTGGAACCCACTGCTCATCATCTTCGAGTCCAGCTTGCACTTCACAAGCTTCACGATATGGGCAGTCATCGGGGTAGTAATAAAAATTACCTTCCGTAGAGCATGGCTTGCCGTTGATGGGACATAGAGCGCCTTGGTGGCGTGGCTCATCTACGGTGATTTTGATTTCACCACCCATTTCGGCTTCGACATCTCGCGCTATGCGCCGCCATTTTTCGCCAAGGCTTTCTTCAAACTCATCTTCAGTCACAAGTTCACCTTCCCATGCATCATCGATCGCTTTAACCACTGTCGGCAGTTGGTCACGGTAGCGATCGCAAAAGCCGTTTACAAATTCTTTGCAAAATGCTTGAGTTGTTTCGGGGAAGTTGAGGCAAATGGAGGCGGCTTGAACGACGGCGGCTAACACATAGCCTTTTTGGGGCGGTAAGGCAAACTGCATGGCATCGATCGCTGCAAGTTCTTTGGCTTGCTGTTCAAAAATTTCTTGGTTAATCATCTTTCATAATCTCTGCAAGTGAGGGCATGACGCGGTTTTCGAGTCTATCAAGGGTTTCTCGGAGTGTTTTCTTAAGATCTAAAAGTGCGTTTCTAGTTTGGTCGTTCCATTCAATATCTGGGAGACGTGGAAGGGCTAGATTGATGACAACGATCGCAAAGCGAATATGCTCTTCGTCAATGTCGCGGTCTAGATCGATGATGCTTGACAGGGTGTCTTGTAGTTGGTTCATGATGCTGCATCCTCATCAATGAGGGTGGGACGAACTACGGATAGGGTGGGGGCGTTTGAGAAGACGGTGTTGCACTGGTTTAAAAGCGCGGCTGATAGTTTCATCTTTTGGGCTAGTGGTAGGCGATCGATAAATGCTTCAACCGATGGCGGCAAGGGGTGAGTTTTGGAGGAGTAGTAATGTCCGATGGGGTGGTAGATTGGCTGTGATTTTAGTGTCATGGTTTTAGTAACTTGGGTAAAAGAATTTCAACGTGCCAGGGCAGGGCATAAACGACAAGACTCTAGGATCTTCAAGGACAAATCCGTAATCGCCTGTAAACCAAGGTGAGTCAGACTCTGTTACACAGGCGGTTATAGTTGCCGCGCCGACAATGCCGCCATATTGCAGATCTTTTTTGTCAGGGATAGTGATAATGGGAAGCGCGACATTTTGATTCCTTTTGAGATCCTCTACAAAGCACATTGCACTTCGATAATCTATGCCAGTCATCGTTTTCGATGCATGTATAAAGATTTCTTCTCTGAGATTGGTTTGCCATGAACGGTTTTCGATATCTTTGAATCCGTTGACGATAAGCCAAGCCCAAGGCTGTCGGATACTCAAGGCTTTTTTATGGGTTTCCATTGGTTTGTTGGTAATAAAAAACGCCTCAAATAGATGAGGCGTTTTGATGGGTTGATGTTGGGGTTAGCTGTTTTGGTTGCTTTGGTTGAGCAGGATGTCAAGTATTCTCCTGTTTTCGGATTGCAACCCGCGAATTTCGGTTAACATTTCATCGGTACGGGCGATGATTGCTTGTCGTTCTTCGCGATCTTCGGCGGCGAGTTGGCATAGAGCTTGGATAACTCTAGCGTTGGAGTCAGCGATCGCTCTGGTTTCTCTGATGTCATCGGATAGGATGACTGTCTGACCAGTTAGCCGCTCGATCGCTTTGATGTTTGCGTCAACAATCTGACTCGTTTGAGCAAACCACCGATCGTGATCAGCGAATTTGCTGTCAATTTGTTCTGGTGTCATGGGGAACGCCTCTCTATTTGGTTTTCATGGTACATGGTTTACTAACAGGGTGTTAGTTGCGCTCTTGGATACGATTTAGGGTGTTACACAAGGCTTGGATGGCGTAGAGCTTGATGGTGGTAGGCTCTTTGGCGAGGTCAGCAAATAAGGGATTGCTGCTTAACCTTTCGGATTTGTCGGATGGGTCAGGGTTGTAGAATGGCTCAAGATTTTGAGCTAGGTGGTTTATTAGCTCGGCAATTTGCCAAGGTGTGGCTTCAGCTAAGATTTCGTTGCGTTGTAGATTGATGGATTGATGGTTTAGGTTTGGTGGCATAGGTTTGGCGATCGCTTGATTGGCTAGTTAATACGCTTTGAATCAATTCCACCTTGAATATTTTGTAAGCTTGAAACTTAGAAACATAAGTTTCAGCCTCCAACAAGGTGTTGAATTGCCGAGGATGGTCAATCCAAGTTTTTGAATAATCCACTGTGCGAGTTTGGCGGTGTGCATGACGCGGGTTTTGCCTGCTGCGGCGTGAATGAGCATTGCAGTGATGATGGAGTTCACCTCTGGGGGTTGATACTTTGAAATGGGTGGTTATTGCCATAGGTTTAGTTGGTTAATTTAGCGATCGCTTTGGGTTAAAAGTTGGGTGGTTGTAAAGCATGAGGGTTGCTTTGTGGATCGCTTCTGTTATGGGTAATACCTCTATCGCGCTGCGTGAATAACTGGGGTCATCGGCAAATACGCGATCGCAACATGTAAGCTGAAAATCAAGCACCGATTCTTTGATGGGGATAAGGAGATCTCCATCAGGAAGTTCAATGCGGAGTAGTGGACTCATGGTCATTGGTTTAGATGGTTAATTAATCTAGCGATCGCATTCAAGTCAAAATCAAGATAATTTGTCGGTTAGCTCTCGCAATCCCATATAGTCCCAGTCGATGTCTACACCTAAAATTTCGCCGTCACAATCTCGCTCTAGGCTTGGTTCAGCCGAGCGAACTAATTCGATTAAAGATTTCAATGTTGAAGTCAGTGTTTTGACTTGTTGTTCAAGTTGTTCAATGCGTTGTTGATCTGTCATTGGTTTGGTTAGTTAGTTGGGTTGGTTAATTTAGCGATCGCATCGCATTCAAATCAAGTTGACTGGCTGTGCAGATTGTCTAGAAGTTGCGCTACCACTTCTTCTTGGGGAATAACCACGGTTTCCCTGTGGTGCAGGTATGCGAGGCGTTCAGCAATCCATCGGATGAGGTTGATTAGCTCATCGGTTTTAAGCCCTCCAATCCATGCATCGGCATCAGTCGATAAACAGGAGGAACTAATCCCTTGATCGCCGCCATCATCATTTACGTCATTCAAGAGTTGGACTACCTCATAGATTGTCAATGTCGATTCTTGGAGGTCTAGCTCTACAATTTCAGCTTCAAATTGTGCAGGGGTGGGGAGATAGTAGTTTGCGGGGTTAGGAAATGTCATTGGTTTGGTTAGTTAGTTGGGCTAGTTGGTTGGTTGGTTGGTTGGTTATCAAGTCGCATGAAAATCACGGCTACTTAGACCGTATGGAAACTAAGGAGTCTCTAGCTGTGGAACGTGCGAAAATCAAACTTAAGAATTTTTCGTCAAAGACAGCGCTCAAACTTTTGGTTGGGGTGCTGTCTTTGCTTTGTTGATTTAATGTTACACCTAAGTCACATCTTGTGTCAACAAAGTCGCTTTTCGATACTTTGATGTAACATATACTATGAAATCGCAATCCCCATTAATACCGCTTATGGCAATTAGAGGAGTAACCCAACAGCAAATTGCCGATGCTTTAGACATAAGGCGTGAAACAGTTTCTAGGTGGATGACTGGTAAAACACCAGCCCGTCTAAGTCTTGAGGAATGGGACAAACTGGCTAAGCTTCTTGGAACTACCGTAGATAAACTACCCCGTAGTTTTGGACCTCAGCCAATTCATACCGATGACCCAACTGCAATAATCAAGTCATAGCCATAGATCACCGACTACTTACAGCTTTTCACCGTGGAACGTGCGAGCCGTAAACCTCACCGATCTAGAGCAATATGATTGAAATATCAACAAAAGTTACCTGTGATGCCTGTGGACAGGAGATGCAATTAGGAGACAATCCGCGATTCATTTGCTTTGCTCACCACTTTTTTAGATACCCCATCCTCCATAACCCATCATGGTTTGTAGGGACTAGAGGAGGCGATCGCACCAAGATTGATTGTCTCTGTCCCCAATGCAAACCCAATATCAAGTCATAGCCGAATAGATCACCGACTACTTACAGCTTTTCACCGTGGAACGTGCGAGCCGTAAACCTCACCGATCTAGAGCAATGACGACAGCAGCAATATCAAAACCAAAAAAGCCACGTTATTACCCATTAACGAGTGGCGAGTTTCTGCACATCAACTCCACCCTTACTAACACCCAATTACAGGTGTATATGTATTGGCGGACATTAGACCCATTTGGCGATCGCCGTATCGAAATTTGCACCAAGACATTTGCGGAGGCGTTGGGGATACATCAGCGCACCGTGCAATTAGCACTAAACAAACTTGCATCGCTGAAGATGATTATTTGGGAAAAAGCCAAGTCATTCATCAAGGCGCGTAAGCGATCGCCTGACGATCCACAGATCGCCGAGACGAATACAGGATCGTCTGAGCGATCACAGGATCGCGAACGACAGCTAGAACTCAATCTAGAAGTAGGTTCTGAAAGCTCTCAAACTTCTTCATCCTCTTTCAAAATTAATTATGATCAAGAAGAAAATTTAAAATCTCAAGACACGGAAAATTCGGAAATTAGCATCGAGGACAATAATGAAAATTCTGAGGTGTCACTTGAAGATGCAAGAGCATTACTCGGACAAGCACTCGATCAACCTGTTCAGATCTACTCAGATCGTCAAACCACTGATGAACCAACTGATGAACCAACTGATGAACCAACTGATGATGAACCAACTGATGAACCAACTGATGAACCAACTGATGATGAGCTAAATGCCCAATCAGACCTTGAAACAGACATCGAAGATGAATTTGTACCTGAAAAGCCAAAAACAACCGTTGAGGCTGATTCTTTCCGCCGCCGTGTCGAAGATTTTGTTTTAAAAACTTTGAACAAGACATTTCCAACCGAGGCAAGACGTACCGCCTATTTCGCCGCGTTCAATGCCAAGAGTTGGAAGAAGTGGGAGGCAGACTACAAAGCCTCACTAATCCCACAAGCACCGTATAAGCCGTATCTTCCAGAAAAAGTCGAAGTTGCTGCACCAGATTCACCAGCTGCTCAAAGTGCGATCGCGTTCATCAAGAGCAAATTGGGTATCAAATCATGATGCAACTAGACATTTTTGGATTACCACCAAGCAACCTCACTGGAGAATTGCCAACAGCGATCGCACCCGTCGATCCAAAACTTGAAGCAGCACTGCAACCACTGGGAGAACTTCGCCAAATTGCTAATGCCCAATTTCAAATTGGGACCAGGATTATTGCAGGCGATCTCCGCGGTGAAATTGCCAGTATCGACAACGAGGTGCTGTACCAAGTTCGCTTTGATGGCGAGTTAAAACCAAGGCAAGTATTTATCGATTCCCTTGAACTGGAACCAGACAAGCCCGAATTATCTGAAGGTTGCATCGTGCGATCGCAGTTATTTTTCAAAGGCAAAACCGCCAAAGTGATTAGCTTTGAGCAGATTGGATCTGTAACACTTGCAACTGTTGAGCTTGAGCTTAATGGCTATTTGACTCGTTTTCCCTGTGGTATTAGCGCTTTGGAGGTAATCGAGTGAAGCAGCCAAAATTTGAGATAGGCGATCGCGTAACCTACGCATCGCCAGAATTGCCGTACCAAAAAAGCCGTGGTATCGGTGAAGTTGTCGGTGAAAGTGACGAAAATTACTACATCATTTGGGCAGACAATCCAAAAATGGAATGTCCACATGGCAAAGAATTTACCTATTTTCCCCACGAACGACTTATCAAAGTTTCAGACTTGCTCGAACCACAAACCGTAGAACCAAGCAAAATCGATAGTCTTCCAGAAATTGCCAAGCCAAAAACCAAGAAAAAAACCAAGCCTAAACCCTCTTTACCAGTAGGTCTCAAGATCGGCGACAACGTTCGCAATCTTGACAATGGAATTGTGGGAACCGTCACAGACCTATGCGATCGCTGTATCAACATCGACAATCCCAAGGTCTGCGAAAGTCATAACTTAGAGCGTGGCACACCGCGTCTAGAAATATTGACGCACCCTGATCAGGCTGTCGTTTTTGAAGTTGGCGATCGCGTCACAGCCGCCAGTGAATCATACAGTTTTGGTAGATATGGCATGGGTGCAACCATCGTCTCCAAAAAATTCGACAAAAAGAAGGGAATCACCTTTATGACAGTTGAATTTGATGACGGCTACATCTGGACTCGCGCCGTCGAAGGATCTGGTTTTTTTAAATTTCTGGAAGAACCCACTAAACTCGATAGTTTTCCAGAAATAACCACGGATCACCACGGCTATTTTGAACATTACCAACCAGTCATAAAGGGAACAAAATCCTACTGGTATAGGCGCTATGTCTATGCAAGTATTTCTGGAAAACTCGTACACCATCACGTTCCTAACAAAATGGTTGAGTCAATCGAAACCCTGTGGCGATCGGGAGCAACTCCCAAAGAAATATGTTTAGCTCTAGGCAAAAATATTTCGTAACGACTCTCGCAACTTAGCAGGATTGTTACCGATGTACTTTTGCAACACCGTAATCGACTTGTGACCAGTAATCTGTTGAATCTTATGGATATCCATTCCATTCTCATAGAGCTTGGTGATAAAGCTGCGCCTCATCGAATGCCCTGATATACCACGGTGTGCAAGCCCTGCGCGGTCAACCGCAGCTCGTAACCACTTATCGGCTGCTGACCATGTAATCGCCCTACCTTCTTTGATACTGGAAGGGAATAGCCACACATCATTATGCTTAGGGCGATAAGCCTCAAGCGCCTCAGTAAACCTATCAAAAACCATCACCTGACGAGTTTGCCGCGAACCATCAGGTGAAGCTTTGCGAATATTCGCAGGAAAAGTAATTTCCGCCAGTGGCTGCATATTCTCGTCATATACATCACTGACCTTAAGTTGAGTAATTGCCCCAAATCTTTCCCCCGAATAACGAGCGATCGCGAAAAACAATTTATGTTGCCTATGCTTCAAATTTTTAAAGATGCGATCGCACTCAAGATCGCCCAAAATTTCCGCTTGACCAAACCTATTATTTTTCCCCATATAACCTCTCACTTTTGTTTCAAATACATAGATAAGTGAGAAATGGGTAAAAAGCCTCACTCACAAATGTACCTTTAAAGTGTTACCGCGTCTAGCATACAGCGATAACTTAAGATTCTCACTTTTACATAAAAGTGAGAAGTTGAGTAAATCTCAAAATGAGACTCTAATGAGAATCAAATCTAGAGAGATTAATTTTATGACAGCTTTTACTACTTCTATGCTTCCAACTGGCGATCGCCAAATTACTACGATAGAAGAGCTTGTGACTTGGGGGGCTATCGTTTTACAGGATATTAACTCGCAAAATTCTGTCGTATTTGAAGCAGGTAAGCCAGCCGTTTTTGTGTGTCAATCGGATGTCGGCATTGACTCAAGTGGCAAACAATATAGACAAGCTTTTTTGGCTGTTGAAATAGATCCAACAAAGAAGGGGCTGTCACTACCTGCTTGGAAACAGATCGGATTCGTCTCTAACACTACTCTTCCTTCCCAATTTACGGGTTAATTAAATGGGTATTCCTAATTTACTGGATGTCGCACCCCCGCGAGCCGCCGCACGTAATGCGTTAGGCGAAGCAATGGGTATGATACCAAAAATCACTCCACCCGTTACCCGCGCCCCTATCGTAGGGGCGGCGCTTAAAGCTACAAATATTCTGGGATTTGCGTCAACAGTAGTAGCGGTCGCGGGTCTATTAGGCGGTGACGCTGCTAGGGATTCGGGACTAGCTAAAATGGGTATGGAATACGACCCAAATACGGGTCTATCACGCCCTATCAGCACACCTAATACAGGCTACAGACAAGGTGGTGTAGCGACTCCCCCGCCATTTCAAGGGGGGCAGGTAGCAGGCGCTGAGTATAAGGTTACTTTTTTAGGATTTATAGATGCTACGTTTCGCCCAAACCAACATTGGATCGCTGGCAACTATGAGGCTTATGGCGTAGGAGCGATCGCATCAATTAGGGTTGACTACATCGCACCTTCAGAAACAGATCCAAGGCATAGATGGGAGGCAATAGTAGAATTTGGGAATTACACATATCGCAGTGGATTTTTTGGGCTTAATGGCTCTGAAGCTCTAAGCCAATTCTCTTGGGGCGTAGAAAATATTGTCGTGACACGATTAGATGGACAGCCTGATATTTCCCTCCCAAGCGTAGGCGGTGAAAGAATCTCGACTGGGAATACCAGTGATGACGAGAATAAGTCACCCGTACCGATAATCTATGATGCTGGTTCTTTAGCGGGTATCGGTAGTGGTGACTTACTGGGATTAGGTATGTCACGTCTATTGCGTGGCGCTGGCGACTATAGCCCAAACAATATAGGCGGGTTAGCAAGTGGATTAGCCACTGGTATCAATACAGGGCTAAAGATACAACCTGTAATCACACCAGATAGACCAACTGAAATACCCGTAAAAAGACCCGATACTAAAGACCCTAAAAAACCAGACCGCAAAGTACCACCACCTCCTGTAACCACACCGAAGAAAAAGGATGATGAGCAGAAAGTACCCTTTTTCCCCCCTAGTTCTAATGGAGGCTTAGATGGTATACGCGATGAGTTAACCCGTATCGGTACTATATCAGCCCTGATTAAAGCTAATACCGATCCTGTTCAAATGAAACAGAACACTTGCGAGGTATTGAATAGCGACCCTTGTACACAGAAGCTAAAAAATGATATCCGCAATCCAATCAATCAAAATATTGATGCAAATAGGGCGATGACCGCTGGGATTCTTGGCAATCAAGTAACCCAAAATGCTGCTATAGGTGCAATTGCCGCAGAACAGGCTGTCCATAAAGGAATGCTGACTTCTATTATTTCCAAACTTGGAGACGTGTTCATTAAAGTTGGCGATGTATTTAACTTAGTTGGTAAAGCGTTTAATAACTCAGTGTTCGACAGAGCGATGCAATATATCACTCTGATCACGGTTATTCATAACGCCACAATGCTCACTCAGTCCATTGGTAGCACCTTGGGTACAGCCTTGGATCAAGGGCTTCAAGCCTTTGGATTGCAAGCCAGAATGCAAGACAAAGATGGAGTTGTTACAGGCGTAAACGCAGTTATTGGTAAAAGTTTTGAGAACCTTATCAAAGCAATTATTGGACAGGAGAGGTATACACAACTGGATGAGACTTGGAAGAAGGCAAATAGAGTTTACCAAGCCTCGATCAACCTAGTGTCAAACGTACAGAGCATCTTGGATTCAACTACTGCTGTAGCCGAATTAAGCTGCAACCGCGTAGGGATTCTTATGAACGCCCTGAGAAACAGTGGCATGGTCAGGGAAGAAGCCTATGGGCTGCAATCGCAGAACGTGACTAAGTTTAATGCGTTCATGAATAAGCTTGAAGCCCTAGAGCAAGGTACATCAAACCTCGCAGCGATTACGGGCAATATCGTCAGCACACAGCAAGCGGTCAACGAGTTTAAATCGAACCGACAAGAGCTTGAAGATGCCTTAAAGAATAAGGATAAAGGCAACGGAGCGCCCGAAAATACTCCAGAAAAAGAAGCGCTTAAAGAGAAACGGGAAGAAACTCTTTTCACCATTAAAGACTTCTCAATTGTAAGACCACCAGAACAGACATAAACATGACTGCAAACCCACCGCAAATATCCACCGCTAAGGGGACTCTTCCTCAAGATTCAACACCCTTTGAGCGGCGACAAAACACGCTAAGGCAGCTGCATAACCGCAAGGTTTACGAAGTGTTCGCCGATGTGGTTGACGCAAGAACTGATGGAGTCCCATACGACCCCAGTAAAGTTACTCCGCAAAATTCCGCACGGCGGATCATGCGTGCCGATGTGATTATTGATGACGGCGATAGCTTCGCTGATATGTGGCTCAAAACAGAGCTGCTAAAGTATATGGATGATCCTGATTCCCCTGTCATCCTTCCGAATTACGATGATGCCCCTATCAGTGTCACCGACAAACCTCATGTACACCTATATTTTATCGAAAAGAAATCTACAGCAATTCTCGCAAACCGTAGAAGGGTTGACGCTTTAATTAGTTTTCGCATTACCGATAAGACAATAAGTACAATCACCAAAACTGACTTAAACGAGCTAGAGCGTGAAATAAATTTAGCTTTTCCTTCCACTTACAGATTAGAAAAAGGAAGAAATAAATATAGCTACCGAGACAAAGAGAATGGATTTGAATTTATTTTAAGTTTAACTAGTGAATCTGAGGCTAAAGAAGTAATCACAAAAGTACTCGCTGTCAGGGATAAAACCCCTGACTGGGATAGATTGACGACAAGTATAAGTGAGAGAAATTTCGCAATTACTAAAAGAATAAATATTTTGAATGTTTCAGAAAAATTACCTAAGCAGCGACCGATCGCCACCTGCTATTTAAAATCTGCTTATGTGACCTTTGGGAAATTCAAAACTGAGCGTTTGATTGAGCGCTTTGTGTAATTCGCTCAATATCTAAATACAATTCAAACACAAAACCAGAAACCTATAGGTTTCTGACCAACACAATCCATGCACCGTAAGGGTTTACAGCTTTTCTTTATGTGTTACTTTGTCCCTATCCAATAAGTAGTAGAAAATCTTATGGCAACTAATAAAAAAACAGCGCGATTTGTTTCGATTGGGACGGGCGTTTTTGCCGCATTGCAACTTGATCAGGATATCTATACATCAGAAGTTTGTACTGGTTTGGGAGTAAATACCAACCCCCCAACAGGTACAGCTACTGTCATCCCTTTGTCTCTTAAGACGCTCAAAAGAACGGGTCAAGCTGCGATCGGTAGAGCCACTGTCCGCCGTGGCACTGGTGATGCCGAAAAGGTCAGACAAATCCGCTTAGTCTGCGACAAGGAGAAGACGGGTACAGCCAAGGCGACTCTTAAGGACAAAATTGTCAAGCTTGGCGATGCTGGTGATTCTTGGACTATCTCGAATATCAACTTTGGTTGATTCCTAGCAAAAATTTCTTCTGATTCGTTTATTCCTTCATTCATTGATTTATTAAGGTATTAAAAAATGGCGACAAACTCTAAAAAACCTGTGTACTTCCCTGTGTCTAAGCCTGGGGTAGCCACCGCTGGATCTTTTTTGAAACTTCAGCTTGATCCAGACTTCTACAGCGTTCCTGTACTGGCTAAAATTGGCGCTTTCAATTCCCAGCCAGACGACACTAAGCCAAATATCCCCATCAATATCCGTTACGCGAAAGCGTCTGGATGTGTATCAGAGAAAAAGCTTAAGATCACCTCTGGCGCGGAACCTAATATTAAAACCCGCAATATCACGATCTTGGTAGCACGCGAATTCCTTGATACCGTCAACTCTTTGGTGGGCGATACTGTGCAGATCGGTAGGGGTGCGGTCACAAAGCCGTGGAAAGTCGAAAGCGTCAGCTAATCTGTCATGACTGAATAAGAATTATGCACTTTATCTAAATCAAGATAGAGTGCATGATTTTAGAACTATTTCAATTTTTGGATTTACAGGGTAAAATGGAAACGAAAGAACTAATCGGCTTTGCTGTGACTTTCGCTGGCATGGCTTTCGGCTTTGGCGCTGCGTTTGCCAATATCATTACATTGCGCCGCGATGTCAATGAAATTGCTCGGCACAGGCGCGAAGATTCAGCGAGTACAGTTAGAGAATTGAAAAATATTGGTGAGCAACTTGCGCGAATCGATCAACGATTACTCAATGCTTCACTATGAAAAACAACAATAAAGGCGATCGCTAATTTAGCGATCGCCTTTATTGTCTGAATTATGCGAACTTAGCGGGAATCGAACCCTGTCCACTCTCGACTGCACGTTAGAGTGTGCGCCTTACACCACCGTTCACCCATATACACGTGACTTCACCACACCAGCCTGTGTCCACTCTTTTATATTAGCCCACAATAAAGGCGATCGCTAAATTAGCGATCGCCTTTATTAGTCAGTCCCATTTAACTGTCGTGTATCTAGAATCAACAGCGGCTAGGGGTTACACGATTTATTAGCCAAAGCCTCGCATGTTCTCAACTGCTAAGTTGATCACTCCCAGATTTGCATCCACTGACACTTTTATCTTATCTCCTATCACGCTCGATGTCTCTAATCACTTTCTGCCACAGCCATTCATCAGTCTTGCCGCCAAATTTTTCTTTGTTGTAATTAAATAATCTGATTGCAGCAGCGCGATCGCCATGCAATAGTTCTGTCACCAGATCTAAATATGTCCTTTGCCTTGAGCTTGGAACTTGCTTATTCTGGTCTAGTAAGGATGTAAACCAAGCAAGAAAAATAGAAAGTGAGATTTGAATCGGGCTTGTTATTTGCAAGGGATAGCCAATAAGCCTTGCCAGAGTGAGAAGGTTTGTCTGCATGAAGTAAAACGTGAACAATAGTAAGATAAACCTAAAAAATATAGGTTTAATATCTTTGATTAGGCAAATAACTATGGCACTGAAGAATACCGACCACAAAGCAAAAACTACAGATTCTGTATTACCCATATATTTAAGCCTATCCATTTATCAAAACTAATGTACTGGTACAAATTGGCGGTTTGAGCCTATCTGACTTAAGCATGATGGTGTCGAATGCAGCCTTGTGATGGCGATCGCTTATCCATCGGTGGTAAGTCTGCGAATGCACATACATTGAATGTCCCATTTGTTGGGCTGCAAGCTCTAGTGGTACTCCAAATTCCATTGACCTGATTGCCCATGCATGACGCAAATCATATGGTAAAAATGGTATTTTATAGCGCTGAAATTGCTTGCAGCATTGCTTTCCAGTATCTTTAGCTTCAGGTAGTTTGGGGGTTTTTAAATCAAATAACTCAACCCATTCAGGGTAGATCGGGTAGACTCGGCGTTCTTGAAATTTATGCTTTGGGTCGCTACTTGTCAATTTTTTGCGGACAATCAAAATCGGCATGGCTTCAAATTCCAAAAGCACCAATTCTTCAGGTCTAATGCCATAGGTTGCGAGAATGCCAAATGCCCATGCCCATGATGTGGTTTTGATGTTGAAGTACCAGTCTTGAATGGTCGAATCGGTGGGAATTTCACGCGGCTGCACTGTCGTTGGTGAGTAGTTGCCTTTGTATGGTTTTAGGTCAATTCGTACACCCGCAAATTTGAAAAGTGCCGAAATTGCCATGCAGTATCGACTACGCTTTCTGGTGTTTGGTGCGATCGCAAAGATGGCGGCGATCGCTTTGTCGGGGTCTAGATTTTCCAGAATTTTAAAAGCATCTGCATATTCCTTTTCCCAAGTAATTTCGCTAATGCCTTGGGCTAATTTATGCTCTTTGAATTTTGCAATCCAGTCATCAAAGCTAATTTCTGTTTCGATTTTTTCTGGAAGAATGTATGGTGTCCAGTCAAACAGATTTTGGTCAAGCAAGGCGCTGATTTTTCGAGCCTCGGTTTCAGCAAAGCTTATCCCTGCTGTGGTCGCAGTTACCCCCAAGAAGATCCGCTGTCGATGAAAATCTTGTCTAGTTGCTGTCGGTTTGGGCGGCAATGTACCGCGAAGTAATAGGCGATCGCCACGCCGTTCGATCGTGCAGCGCGAGTGCAACGATTTTAAGCGAAGATTAGCCCCTGCCAAAGCTTGTGCTAGTCTATCCATATATTTTTGAACTGGTAAACCAAGATTAAACCGCGCCTGACAACGCGGTTTTTTTATTCTATGGCAGTGACCGAAATAGTGACCGCTTTGCGGTATCAAAATGTCAAATAATGTCACTTGAGGTATGATTACGTCACATACAAAACACCGCTCTTTATACTAGGAGCGGGTTTAGGCTTATATTTTGTACGGGACTAGCGGGATTTGAACCCGCGACCTAGCGCTTAGGAGGCGCTTGCTCTATCCAACTGAGCCACAGCCCCAAAAGTTATTTATTTAAGTAACCTAACTTATTTTATTACTATAGCAATTGTTTAACCTAACTTGCTACCCATAGACTAACGCTAAGAGCAAGGACAATGACTAGAAAATTTAGTCGATGATGGTCAAATCAATTTAGTAAAATTAAATATCTCAAAAACATTATGAATTTGTCCCAAATTGAGGCTGATTTACAAAACCCTGATTTTCAATATCGAGTCAAGGCGATCGCTGCTCTTAAGGACTTTTCTCCTGAGATTGCTAGCCCTTTATTAATTCAACACACCAAAGATCCAGAATTTTTGGTGCGTACTTTTGTGGCGAGAGAGTTGGGGCGACAAAAAAATGCGGAAGCTTTTGCTGCATTGTTGCAAATCATGCGTTATGACAATACTCCCAATGTAAGAGCCGAGGCTGCCAACTCCATTTCCTTATTTGATCGCGTTTCGGCATCTCATTTAGTGCAGGCATTCCATCAAGATGATCATTGGTTGGTAAGACGAAGCATTTTAGCAGCTTTGGTAGAGATGCAATGCTATCCAGAGACCCTTGAAATATGTTGCGCAGGCATAGCGGGAGATGATGCCGCAGTTCAGGAAGCTTGCATTGATGGTTTAGGAGCTTTGTCTCAGTCCAATCAAGCTGAACTCTCTCTAGCAAAACTATTGGAGCTAAAAAATTCCGAATTTGAATATATTCGTGTCCGAGTTGCCTATGCACTCACTCAATTTGATCAGACTGAAGCCAAACAAGCGATCGCTCAATTAAGAAACGACAGTGATTATCGAGTGGTGGGAGCCGCTATGGCAAATCTTTTATAATAAAGATGTAGTTGGCTTCAGCTTTTTTTGATAATGCAACTCATCAAAAATTGTAAGATTTGCAACCGCAAGTGCTGCTATATGCCTTTGGATAGGTTTGTAAAGGATTGTTACTTAGTTTCCAAAAAATAGGACTATTCCAATCTTGATATTTTATGTTCTATATGTCTTGTACATGTGACAAGCAATTAAACGTTTGTTTTAGATAACCATTTTTAAGGAGAGCTATTAAATGCTTGACGCTTTTTCCAGAGCTGTAGTTTCAGCTGACGCTAGCACCTCTGTAGTCGGTGATATCAATGCTCTTAGAGCATTCGTAGCTAGCGGCAACCGTCGCTTGGATGCAGTAAACGCGATCGCTAGCAATGCAAGCTGCATGGTTTCTGACGCAGTTGCAGGTATGATTTGCGAAAACCAAGGCTTGATTCAAGCTGGTGGTAACTGCTACCCTAACCGTCGCATGGCTGCTTGCTTGCGTGATGCTGAAATCGTTCTACGTTATGTCACTTATGCTTTGTTGGCTGGTGATTCTTCTGTATTAGATGATCGTTGTTTGAACGGTTTAAGAGAAACCTACTCTGCTTTGGGCGTACCTACAACCTCCACAGTGCGTGCAGTCCAAATCATGAAAGCACAAGCAGTTGCTCACATTCAAGACACCCCTAGCGAAGCTCGCGCTGGTGCAAAGCTCCGCAAAATGGGTTCGATCGTAACCGAAGATCGTTGTGCTTCCTTGGTTGCTGAAGCTTCCAGCTACTTCGATCGCGTAATTTCGGCACTTAGCTAGTTATTTCAGGCTAATTATTTCTGCCTAACTATTGCTGATTGATCGACTTTTCACCGATGTTGATTTCCGATTTGCTTAAGAAGATTGAAACCAAGCTCACTAAATAAAAAGAATCCAGTCTGGAGATTTAATAAATGAAATCCGTTGTTACTACCGTTATCGCCTCTGCTGATGCAGCAGGACGTTTTCCTAGCACCTCTGACCTAGAATCAGTACAAGGTTCTATCCAACGTGCAGCAGCACGTTTGGAAGCAGCTGACAAGCTCGCTCACAACCTTGATGCTGTTGCTAAGGAAGCTTATGATGCTTGCATCAAAAAGTATCCTTACCTCAACAATGCTGGTGAAGCAAATTCTACCGATACTTTCAAAGCAAAGTGCGCTCGTGATATCAAGCACTATTTGCGTTTGATTCAGTACAGCCTTGTTGTTGGCGGTACAGGTCCTTTGGATGAGTGGGGTATTGCTGGTCAGCGTGAAGTTTACCGTGCATTGGGCTTGCCTACTGCTCCTTACGTTGAAGCTTTGAGCTATGCTCGTAACCGTGGTTGCACACCTCGTGATATGTCTGCACAAGCATTGACTGAGTACAATGCATTGCTCGACTATGCAATCAATTCTCTTTCCTAGTTTTTCCAATTCTTTGGTTTAACTTTAAAATTTAAAAAACTGAAGGCTGCTTTATTCACTTAATGAGTAAGGCAGCCTTCGATTTTTTAAGTACAAAATTATAGACTCAGTTTTGAGCGCAAATCCCTGCATGTTGCTAAAATTCGAAGTAATATGACTAAATGCATATGCAAAACTGATTAGTTGGCAATCTTACAAACATGGCGATCGCAAATAGAGAAAATCGATCTTTCTGGCGCTGGATCATCAACGATACAAGTGTGTTTGTGGTGAAGCGTCTGGGACAGGCGATCGTAGTTATTTTAGGAGTATCAATTTTAAGCTTTTTTGCCATTACTAAATCTCCAGGCAATTGCTTTTCTGAGTTACGCAATAATCCCAGTACGCCCAAGAAGACGATTGAAAGGTTAGAAAAGCAACTGAATTATGACAAACCTGAAGCCATACAGTATTTGTTATGGCTACGAAATACTTTAAATGGCGATCTCGGTGTGCGTTGTCAAGGTTTAGCGCCTGTCACACCGCTGATCGTGGAACGGGCGGGAAACACATTGCTGATGTCCCTTGCTTCCTTGGTGACAACATGGTTATTGGCGATTCCTCTCGGCATTTATAGCGCAGTCAAACAAAATACTTGGAGCGATGGCTTGATTCAAGTGATTAGTTACGGAACGCAGGGCTTTCCCAGTTTTGTCCTTGCGATTTTGTTGTTGATGCTTGCTCAAAATACGGGTTGGTTTCCAGTTGGTGGCATGACGAGTATTGGTTTTGCCGATCTTTCGCCTTGGGGTAAGTTTTTAGATATTGGGCATCACATGATCTTGCCGACTTTAACCTTGACATTGGTGAGTTTTGCGGGTTTGCAAAGAATCATGCGTGGCAGTTTGCTCGATGTATTGCGTCAAGACTATATCAAAACCGCCCGTGCCAAAGGTTTACCCGAAGGTAGGGTGATTTACGTTCATGCACTTCGCAATGCAATTAATCCGTTAATTACGCTATTAGGTTTTGAATTTGGCGGATTACTGGGTGGAGCGTTTATTACGGAGTTCTTTTTTAGTTGGCCGGGACTGGGGAAATTGCTCTTGGATGCGACTAAGGAGAAGGATACAAATCTGGTAATGGCAGGTTTAATGTTGGGAACTTTGATGTTAGTAGTGGGAAATCTAATCGGTGATTTGCTACTTAAGGCTGTTGATCCGCGTATTAAGCTTGATGATATGGACTAACGCGATCGCCCTAAGGTGGTGATATACAACACGGCTTCATCATTGGGAATACCGAGAACTTCATTAACTAGATCATCAAAGAATCCTGCAATTCCACTTACTCCCAAACCTAGAGCGATCGCATCAACTATCTATCTTCTAAAGGCGATCGCTATTACTGTGAGGCGTGATTTGTAGGCGATCGCATTTTGAGAGGGTGAACGGGAAAGTGGCGATCGCTAATATTGTCAGTCAAGAAGTTGATAGGTGATCGAATTTTTCCTGTGATGGTAAACAGCGATCGCTTGTTTAATTAGGAGCGATCGCATCCCAGTAAATTTAGACTTAGTGGAGATCGATCACTCACAACTAAAGCCCTACCAGAAAGACAAATTGCTTAACTGATAGGGTGATAAAAGCAGAAAAATAGCTCTTCCAGCTTTTATTGAATTGCATGCATTTGGCGGGTATCAACTTAAGACGGAACAGATTGCCCTGAAAGGGTTGTAGCTTTTGTATGACAGAGTAAGTCATACAGTCATTTTCACTAGGCAAAACCCAGATCAAAGTGTCCCGCTTTAAGCTGCTACCCCTCCATTTGGCGCTTGAATTCAAATTGATCAGCAAATTTTTCAAAAAATCTATCTGTTTCAGTCAAATCAAACAACATTTTGATTTGCTCATTTACGGAGCATAAAAATAATTTATGCCCAGCACTGCGGACTCTTTTTGTCGCCGAAATTAAAACACCTAAACCAGAAGTGTCCATAAATGGTATATCTTTAAGATCAATCAACACAATTTCAGTGCCTGCATTCACAGCGTCCTTGATTTCACGAGATAATTCATCACCTTTTAAACCATCTAAAATTCCAGAAGGTTCAAGTACTTTGACACGGGCACTCATCTATTTCTCCTTAATAAATATGGACTAATTGGATTGCCATCGCTTTTAGCAAGATTATAATAGTTAGATTACAAGCGCTGCTAAAATAAATTAGTTCGATCGCCGATCAGGAGAATTATAACTCTGTTTTTGGCTAATTCGTCGAGTTACTGCGATCAATTTCTCTGATGAAGTGTGATCACCTCAATTATCTATCTTCTAAAGGCTTTGCGGTATGCGATCGCTAGAAGCGATAGTTTTTAATCAGTCTCTGGTGTGAGATCGAGGTTGCGATAGATTTGCTCAATGGGAAAGTTTAAATTAATGCTTTTGAGTTCCACGGTGTCGCCTGCTTGATAGTTAATAATTAACCAATCACCTGCTTCGTTTTTGTGATACAAATCCATTTCGATGCTAATGGAACTCACTAATAAATAATCCTGTAAGACTGGATTTTTGCGGTACAGTCTAAATTTGCCACTGCGATCGTAGGTTTCAGTGCTAGGAGAGAGAACTTCAACGATAAGGCAGGGATAGGTAAAATAATTTGGGGTGTTTTTGTCGCGGTCGTCGCAGGTGACGCTGGCATCAGGGTAGGTATAGTTTTTGGTTGCAACAATATTAATCTTGATGTCAGAATTGCCTGCTATGCAACTGC